>NZ_JBHUAF010000086.1:22408-26710 GCF_042789895.1 Kitasatospora sp. NPDC056783 | reverse complement strand
CCGCGGCGGCCTCCTCGGCGCCCTCGGCCGGCTCCTCCAGCTTGGGGCCGATGCCGAGCTTGCCCTTGATCTTCCGCTCGATCTCGTCGGCCAGCAGCCCGCGCATGGTCCGCAGCGCGTCGCCGACACCGCCGGTGTGCCGCTCCGCCGCGGGAAGTGTCTCGTGGAGCCACTTCCAGACGACGAAGGTG
Organism: Kitasatospora sp. NPDC056783; assembly: GCF_042789895.1. Lineage (NCBI taxonomy): Bacteria > Bacillati > Actinomycetota > Actinomycetes > Kitasatosporales > Streptomycetaceae > Kitasatospora > Kitasatospora sp. NPDC056783. The sequence goes on along the minus strand of NZ_JBHUAF010000086.1, from coordinate 26,519 downwards.
AGCAGCACGCCGACGACGGTCAGGACTCCCGGCCCGCCCTCCGCACGTCCCGCTCAGCCGGGGATGCTGGCCTTGACCAGCGGGGTGAGCGCGGCGGCCGGGTCCAGCGGGCTGCCGTAGACGCCGGCCGGGGAGAGCACCTCGACGTAGGCGGCGCGCATGGTGGCGACGAAGCGGTAGCTCCCGTCGTCCAGCTCCTGCGACCACCAGGTGAGGTCGTCGACCGACGGCGAGAGGTCCATGGCGTGCTCGCCGTTCAGCTCCTCCGGCCGGTCGATGCCGCACCGCAGGACCGTCCGGGGCGAACCGCCCCAGGCGGCCACGTACGGCGAGGCGGGCGACGGGTCCTTGCGGGCGTGCCCGAGCAGTTCGGCGGGCAGCGCGGCGGCGAGCGACCGGCAGTAGTCGGCCGCCCTGCCGCTCGGGTGCGGGACCTCGACCTTGGGATCGGCCGGGCCCCAGCTGCCGACCAGCACCACGACCGAGCAGGTCAGGGCGACGGGCAGGGCCAGCCAGCGAACCGGGGTCGGCAGGGCGGTCAGTGCCTTGGGGACACGCAGTTCTCTGGCCACCCGCCGATGGTAACCGGGCCCGCCGCGGCGGATCTCAGAGGTGCACCACGGGACAGGTGAGGGTGCGGGTGATGCCCTCGACCTTCTGGACCCGGGCCACCACCATGCGGCCCAGTTCGTCGACGGTCTCGGCCTCGGCCTTGACGATCACGTCGTAGGGGCCGGTGACGTCCTCGGCGGTGATCACACCGGGGATCTCGGCGATGGTCTGGGCCACCGCGGTGGCCTTTCCGACGTCGGTCTGGATCAGGATGTAGGCCTGTACCACGGGGGGACCTCCGGCAGCCGGTGGGTGGGATCGCCGCCGCGGTCGCCCGGTCAGGGGTCGGGGGTGGGGAAGGGCTCGAACGGCAGGCTGATCACCACGCTACCGCGCAGCGGGGCGGACGGGGGAGACCCCGCGTCCCCGGAAGGGCGTACGCTGCGCGCGGGGGAGCCAGATCGGGATGGAAACGCGAGAGGACGGCAGATGCAGGGGACCGTGGGCGAGCTCGGCGAGTTCGGCCTCATCAGGGAGCTGACCGCCCGGGTACCGCTCACCGACGCGGTCGACCTCGGCCCCGGGGACGACGCCGCGGTGGTGAAGGCCCCGGACGGTCGGGTGGTGGCCACCACGGACGTCCTGATCGAGAACCGGCACTTCCGCCGGGACTGGTCCACCGCCTACGACGTGGGCCGCAAGGCCGCCGCCCAGAACCTCGCCGACGTGGCCGCGATGGGAGCGGTGCCGACCGCCATCCTGCTCGGCCTGGTCGCCCCCGCCGACCTGCCGACCACCTGGGCCACCGAGCTGATGGACGGGCTGCGGGACGAGTGCCAGGTCGCCGGGGCGACGGTGGTCGGCGGCGATGTGGTGCGCGGGGACACCGTCACGCTGGCCATCACGGCGCTCGGGGACCTCCAGGGGCGCGCGGCGGTGACACGCGCCGGAGCGCAGGTCGGCGACGTCATCGCGGTGACCGGCTGGCTCGGCTGGTCGGCCGCCGGACTGACCGTCCTCCAGCGCGGCTTCCGCTCCCCGCGCGCCTTCGTCGAGGCGCACCGTCGGCCCGAACCGCCCTACCACGCGGGCCCGGCGGCGGCCGAGTTGGGCGCGACCTCGATGATCGACGTCAGCGACGGGCTGGTCGCCGACCTCGGCCACGTGGCCCGGGCCAGCGCGGTGGACATCGACCTGAAGGCCGCCGACTTCGACGTCCCGGCGCAGATGGCGGACATCGGCCAGGCGGTCGGGGTGGACCCGCTGGTCTGGGTGCTCGCCGGCGGAGAGGACCACGCGATCGTGGCCACCTTCCCCCGTGGGGTCCAACTCCCGGCCCGCTGGCGGGTGGTGGGCGAGGTGACCGGCCGCCCGACGGGCAGCCGCAGCGGCCGGGTGACGGTGGACGGCGCGCCCTGGGACCGGGTCGGCGGCTGGGACCACTTCGCCGAGTAGCCGGAACGCGCCCTGCGGCGCGCGGCACATGACGCTCCGGACGGTCGGGGACGGGCTTCGGGGGCGCGTTGTGCGTACGCTTGACGGCATCCCCGCCCGCCCGTCGGTCCGGCGCGGGCGGTTCCGACCACGGCGAGCGGGAGCACCCCAGACATGCGCATCGGTGTCCTGACCAGCGGCGGCGACTGCCCCGGCCTCAACGCGGTGATCCGCTCGGTGGTGCACCGCGGCACCGACGTCCACGGCGACGAGATCGTCGGCATCCTGGACGGCTTCCTCGGGCTGATCGAGGGCCGCACCCGGACCGTCTCGCACGACGACGTGACCGGCCTGCTCACCCTCGGCGGCACCGTCCTGGGCTCGGCCCGGGTGCGCCGCGACCGGATCGCCTGGGCGGTGGAGAACGCCAAGACGCTGGCCCGGGAGATCGGCATCGACGCGCTGATCGCGATCGGCGGCGAGGGCACGCTGACCGCCGCCAAGCTGTTCAGCGACGCGGGGCTGCCCGTGGTCGGGGTGCCGAAGACCATCGACAACGACATCGACGCCACCGACGTGACCTTCGGCTTCGACACCGCGGTGCACGTCGCCACCGAGGCGATCGACCGGCTGAAGACCACCGCCGAGTCCCACCAGCGCGTCATGGTGGTCGAGTTGATGGGCCGGCACACCGGCTGGATCACCCTCACCGCGGGCATGGCGGGCGGGGCGCACGGCATCCTCATCCCGGAGAAGCCCTTCGACATCGAGGCGGTGGCCCGGATAATCGAGGACCGCTTCGCGCGCGGCAAGAAGTTCGCCATCATCGCCGTCGCCGAGGGCGCGTCCCCGGTGCCCGGCACCATGCGCTTCGACCACGGCGAGGTCGACCAGTACGGCCACCGGACCTTCGGCGGGATCGGCAACCGGCTCGCCCACGAGCTGGAGAACCTGCTCGGCAAGGAGGCCCGCCCGGTCATCCTCGGCCACGTCCAGCGCGGCGGCACCCCGACCGCCTACGACCGGGTGCTCGCCACCCGGTTCGGCTGGCACGCGGTGGAGGCCGTCCACCAGGGGGCGTTCGGGCACTTCACCGCGCTGCGCCGGACCGGCATCGAAATGCTGCCGATCGGCGACGCGGTGACCCGGCTGAAGACGGTGCCCAAGGACCGCTGGACGGAGTCCGAGGCGGTGCTGTGAACCGGCGCCGGTAGGTTGAGGGCATGTCCTCCACCGCACCTCCCCGCGTCCTGACCGTCGCCGGCTCCGACTCCGGCGGCGGCGCCGGCATCCAGGCCGACCTCAAGGCGATGCTCGCCCTCGGCGTCCACGGCATGAGCGTGATCACCGCCGTCACCGCGCAGAACTCGCTCGGCGTCCAGGGCTACTGGGAACTGCCCGCCGAAGCCGTCCGGGCGCAGTTCCGCAGCGTGGTGGACGACATCGGGGTGCAGGCCGTGAAGACCGGCATGCTCGCGTCCGTCGAACTGGTCGAGACCGTCTCCGAGCTGCTCGCCGGAGTGGACGCCCCGGTGGTCGTCGACCCGGTCGGCGTCTCCAAGCACGGGGACGCGCTGCTGGTCGCCGAGGCCGTCGCCACCGTCCGGGAGAAGCTGCTGCCGGTCGCCACCCTGGCCACCCCCAACCTCCACGAGGTGACCCAGCTCACCGGGCTGACCGTCGAGGACGAGTCGCAGATGCTGGACGCCGCCAAGGCGCTGGTCGACCTCGGGCCGCGCTGGGCGCTGGTCAAGGGCGGCCACCTGCCGGGCGAGGCCGCCGACCTGCTGTACGGCGGGCCGGACGAGGTGCACTGGTTCCGGGCGCCGCGCTACGACAACCGGCACACCCACGGCACCGGCTGCACCCTGGCCAGCGCGATCGCGGCGGGCCTCGCCAAGGGCGAACCACTGCCGCGGGCGGTGGCCTCGGCCAAGGAGTACATCACCGGCGCGATCGCCGGGGGCTTCGCCCTGGGCGCCGGGATCGGGCCGGTCGACCACGCCTGGCGCTGGCGCTGAGCGAGCCGGGAAAACAGTGGTGGGGGGGCCCCCGGGGGGGCCCCCCCCCCCCCCCCGGTCCGGCAAACCCCGAGCCCCGGACCCCAAAAAACAAACCCCCCCCC
>NZ_JBHUAF010000086.1:0-22398 GCF_042789895.1 Kitasatospora sp. NPDC056783 | reverse complement strand
GCTGGGGGCGGCGCGGGGCCCCGACCACCCCGCGGGGCGCGGGGCCCCCCCGCCCGGGCAAACGGGGGGGGGGGGGCCCCGGGGGCCCCCCCCCCACCACCGGTGAGTCCGGAAACGGCGTAGCCGGTCACGAAAACAGCGAAGCCGGCCCATCCGAGGATGAACCGGCTCACTGGAGGACCGGCATGCCGGTCTGCGCGTCAGCGCGAGACCTTACCGGCCTTGATGCACGAGGTGCAGACGTTGAGCCGCTTCGGCGTCCGCCCAATCACAGCGCGCACCGTCTGAATGTTGGGGTTCCAACGACGGGGGGTACGGCGGTGAGAGTGGGAGATGCTGTTGCCGAAGCCCGGCCCCTTGCCGCAGACGTCGCAGTTGGCAGCCACAGGAGTCACTCCAAGACTTCAGATCAGATACTTTCGAAAACCCCACTCAGCCACCAGAACACTCGCGTGAACCGGATCGGACAAGGGGGTGAGCCTGGACGGTTCCAGGCAACCGGAAGAGCATACAACGCTTGCTTCCGTCCCACGAAACTACCATGACCGGCCGAGTGATCGCTCCGGCCGCCGGACCGGCCGGCCCTCCCCGGCCCCCGATAGCCTGCGGGTATCACCCCTCGCCGCTGCATCCGAATGAGTTGCTGCCCCATGGGCCACATCGGCGTCCCACCCGGAGGAGACCTGGTGCTGCACACGCTCGACGCCCCGGCCGTGCGCACCTGGTGCCAGCTCGCCCTGCGCGCGCTCGGCCAGGCCCGCGAGGAGATCGACGCGCTCAACGTCTATCCCGTCCCGGACGGCGACACCGGCACCAACCTCTACCTGACCGTCGAGTCCGCCGCCGCCGAGGTGGAGAGCCGCTTCACCGACCCCGCCGTCGACCCGGCCCCCGGGCTGGCCGACACCGTCCGGGCGATGGCCCGCGGCGCGCTGGTCGGTGCCCGCGGCAACTCCGGGGTGATCCTCGCCCAGTGGCTGCGCGGCACCGCCGAGACGCTGGCCGAGGGCGGCGGAGCCGAACAGCTGCGGGCCGCCCTCCAGCGGGCCGCCGAATCCGCCTACCAGGCCGTCGCGGAGCCCGTCGAGGGCACCCTGCTGACCGTCGCCCGGGTCGCCGCCAGGGAGGCCGTCCGGGCCGGGGACGGGCTCGCGCAGGTCGCCGACACCGCCTACCGGGCCGCCCGGGACGCGCTGCGGCACACCCCCGAGCAGCTCGCCGTGCTGGCCGAGAACGGCGTGGTGGACGCCGGCGGGCGCGGCCTGGTGGCCGTCCTCGGCGCGCTCGCCGACGCCGTCGCCGGGCAGCAGCCGATGGGGCCGGTCGCGCTGCGCGGGGACGTCCGGGCGGCGGAGCACTGCGAGACGCACCTGAGGCCGCCCGGCCCCGGCCACCCCGCCTTCGAGGTCATCTACCTTCTGGACGCCCCGGACGAGGCGCTGCCCGCGCTGCGCGAGCGGCTCGCCACGCTCGGCGACTCGCTGGTGATCGGCGGCGGCGACGGCCTGTGGAACGTGCACGTCCACGTGGACGACGCGGGCGCCGCCGTGGAGGCCGGGGTCGAGGCCGGGCGCCCGCACCAGATCCGGATCACCCACTTCGCCGAGGCCGCCGCCCGGGCCGGCACCGCCGCCGAACGCGGCGAGCGCGAGGAACGGGCCCGCGCGGTGCTCTCGGTGGTCTCCGGCGACGGCCTGGCCGAACTCTGCGAACAGGCCGGCGCCGTCGTCCTGCACGCCGACCCGGACCGCCCGCCGGCCAGCGCCGAACTCGCCGCCGCGGTGCGCCGCTCGGCCGCCCGCGAGGTCGTCCTGCTGCTCAACGACCCCGAACTGCGCGCCGCCGCCGGGGCCGCCGCCGACCAGCTGCGCGAGGAGGGGATACGGATCGCCGTGCTGCCCACCCGCTCGCCGGTGCAGGGGCTGGCGGCGCTGGCGGTGCACGAGGGCGGCCGCCGCTTCGACGAGGACGTGGTCGCCATGACCTCCGCCGCCGGGGCCACCCGGTACGCCGAACTCGCCGTCGCCGAGGGGGAGTCCTGGACGATGGCCGGGGTCTGCCAGGCCGGGGACGTGCTCGGGCTGATCGACGGCGACGTCGCGGTGATCGGCACCGGGCTGGCCCAGGTGGGGGAGAGCGTGCTGGACCGGATGCTCGGCGCGGGCGGCGAACTCGTCACCCTGGTCCTCGGCGGCGGCACCGACGCGGCGCTCGCCGAACGGCTGGTCGCCCACGTCCGGCACCGGCGGCCCGAGGTGGACGCGGTGGTCTTCCACGGCGGGCAGGAACCGGCGCCGCTGCTCATCGGGGTGGAGTAGGACGTGGAGTAGGAACCGGTTCGTCGGTCCCGTGGTGTAGACAGGGGGCCTGATGGGCGCTCTCGATGAACCACTGACCAAGCTCGTCGGCGACCGCACCGCGAAGGTGCTCGCCGACAGCCTCAAGCTGCGCACGGTCGGGGACCTGCTGCACCACTACCCGCGCCGCTACGTCGAACGCGGCCAGCTCACCAGTCTGGACGAGCTGGAGGTCGACGAGCACGTCACCGTGCTGGCCCGGATCGAGAAGGTCACCCTGATCCCGTTCCGCGGCCGCAAGGGCGACCGGCTGGAGGTCGTCGTCACCGACGGCCGCAGCCGGCTCTCGCTGGTCTTCTTCAACCAGGGCTGGCGGCAGAAGGAGCTCAGGGCCGGCGCCCAGGGCCTGTTCGCCGGCAAGGTCGGGGTCTTCAACCGCTCCCGCCAGCTGGTCTCGCCGGACTACCAGCTGCTCGACGAGGAAGCGGGGTCGGACGCGGCGAAGCAGTTCGCCGGCCGGCTCATCCCGGTGTACGGCGCCAGTGCGCAGATGCCCAGCTGGAAGCTGTCGATCTGCGTCGAGACCGCCCTCACCAAGCACCTCGGCGACGTCGGCGAACCGCTGCCCGCCGAACTGCGCGAGCGGCACGACCTGATCGCGCTGCCCGAGGCGCTGGAGCTGATCCACCGCCCGCGGAACCAGGCCGACCGCGAGCGCGCCCAGAGCCGGCTGCGCTGGGACGAGGCCTTCGTGCTCCAGGTCGCCCTGGCCCAGCGCCGGGCCGCCGACTCCGCGCTGCCGGCCAAACCGCGCGCGGCCCGTGAGGGCGGCCTGCTGGACGCCTTCGACGCCCGGCTGCCGTTCACCCTCACCGAGGGCCAGCGGAAGGTCTCCGCCGAGATCGCCGCCGACCTCGCCACCGAACACCCCATGCACCGCCTGCTCCAGGGCGAGGTCGGATCGGGCAAGACGCTGGTCGCGCTGCGCGCCATGCTGGCCGTGGTCGACGCGGGCGGCCAGGCCGTGCTGCTGGCGCCCACCGAGGTGCTCGCCCAGCAGCACCACCGCTCGATCGTCGAGATGATGGGGGACCTGGCCGAGGGCGGCATGCTCGGAGGTTCCGAGCACGCCACCCGGGTGGTGCTGCTGACCGGCTCGATGGGCGTCCCCGCCCGCCGCCAGGCGCTGCTCGACATGGCCTGCGGGGACGCCGGTATCGCCATCGGCACCCACGCGCTGATCGAGGACAAGGTCCAGTTCCAGGACCTCGGCCTGGTCGTGGTCGACGAGCAGCACCGCTTCGGCGTCGAGCAGCGGGACGCGCTGCGCGCCAAGGGCGAGCAGCCGCCGCACCTGCTGGTGATGACGGCCACCCCGATCCCGCGCACCGTCGCCATGACGGTCTTCGGGGACCTGGAGACCTCCGTCCTGGACCAGCTGCCGGCCGGCCGCTCGCCGATCGCCACCCACGTCGTCCCGGCGCTGGAGAAGCCCAACTTCCTCACCCGGGCCTGGGAGCGGGTCCGCGAGGAGGTCACCAAGGGCCACCAGGCGTACGTGGTCTGCCCGCGGATCGGGGACGAGGAACCGGCCGCCGACCCGAAGGCGGCCAGGAAGAGGCGCAAGGCGGCCGAGGAGGACTTCGAGGACCTCACCACCCCGGACGCCGGCGCCGCGAGCGACGAACGGCGGCCCCCGCTCTCGGTGGTGGAGACCGCCGAGATGCTGGTGAAGGGCCCGTTGAGCGGCCTGCGGGTGGAGATCCTGCACGGCCGGCTCGCGCCGGAGGCCAAGGACGAGGTGATGCGCCGGTTCGCGGCCGGCGAGGTGGACGTGCTGGTCGCCACCACCGTGATCGAGGTCGGCGTCAACGTCCCCAACTCCACCGCGATGGTCATCATGGACGCCGACCGCTTCGGCGTCTCCCAGCTCCACCAGCTGCGCGGCCGGGTCGGCCGCGGCAGCGCCCCGGGCCTGTGCCTGCTGGTCAGCGACATGCCCGGGGCCAGCCCCGCCAGGGCGCGGCTGGACGCGGTGGCCGGCACCCTGGACGGCTTCGAGCTGTCCCGGATCGACCTCGAACAGCGCCGCGAGGGCGACGTGCTGGGCCAGGCGCAGTCCGGGGTGAAGTCCTCGCTCAAGGTGCTCTCGGTGCTGGAGGACGAGGAGGTCATCCTGACCGCCCGCACCGAGGCCACCCGGCTGGTCGCCGAGGACCCGGACCTGGCCGCCCACCCGGACCTGCGCACCGCGCTGGAGAGCTTGATCGACGAGGACCGCGCGGCCTACATGGAGAAGGGCTGAGCGGGCCCCGGGCCCGCCGGATTGTCAGACCCCCACGAGAGAATGAAGGTGTTCAGGGCGCACCCCCAAGGTGCGTTCCTGGCGCGACACTTGGGGGTCATGCCATGGCATTCCGTCATCTCAACGAGCTCCCGCTGGGCGACAAGGTCTTCCGGATCGAACTCGCCAGCGACGACGACCGCGAGGTCACCCTCACCCTGACCGGCTGGCGCGAGGGGGCGGCGGCCGCGCCGCTCGCCTCGGGCAAGCTCCGCCTGCCGGTCGAGGACGTCGCCTCGCTGCGGATCGCGCTCAACCGCGCGCTGCGGGCGCTGGCGATCGTCGCCGACGTCTCCGAGCCCATCCCCGACCGCGACGTGCTGCGCGAGCTGTACCCCGGCCACGGCGCCCCCTGGGTGCCGCAGCACGAGGAGGAACTGGTCCGGCGCTTCCACGACGGTGAGACCGTCGCCCGGATCGCCGCCCGCTTCGGCCGCACGCCCGACTCCGTCCGGACCAAGCTGCGCGAGCTCGGGCACGACCCGCGCCGCCCCGAGTTCTGCCCGCCCGACGGCTGCCTGTCCTGGTCCCGCTACGCCTCGCCGGCCCTGCTCGGCGCGTCCGTCCCGGCCCCCTCGGCGGGCGCCGAGGCGAGCTGAGCCGCACTCCCCGCAGGCCCCGCCGGTGAGCCCGGCGGGGCCCGCGCCGTATAGCGTGGTCGGGCAGCGACGAAAGGACCTCCCACCACCATGACCCGCGTGATCGCCGGGGCGGCCGGCGGCCGCCGACTGGCCGTACCGCCCGGCCGGGGCACCCGCCCGACCTCCGACAAGGCCCGTGAGGCGATGTTCTCCACCCTGGAGGCGTTGCGCGGCACCGTGCACGGGGCCCGGATGCTGGACCTGTTCGGCGGGTCGGGCGCGGTCGGCCTGGAGGCGCTGTCGCGCGGTGCCGAGCACGTCCTGCTGGTGGAGGCGGACGGCCAGGCGGCCCGGGTGATCCGGGAGAACGTCCGGACGCTGGGCCTGCCGGGCGCCGAGGTGCGGGCCGCCAAGGCCGAGAAGGTCATCGCCGGCCCGGCCCCGGAGACGCCGTACGACCTGGTGTTCCTCGACCCGCCGTACGCGGTGACGGACGGGGAGCTGCGCGAGATGTTGACCACACTGTCGGCCGGGGGCTGGCTCGCGGAGGACGCACTCGTCACCGTGGAGCGAAGCACCCGGGGCGGCGAGTTCGGCTGGCCCGAGGGGTTCGAGGGGCTGCGCTCCCGCCGCTACGGCGAGGGCACGCTCTGGTACGGTCGCGCCGCCGCGGCCGGAGATCAGGAGTAGCGGGCCGCGGCCCGCAGTAGCCGTCACCCCACGAGGGAGCACACACGCCATGCGCCGAGCCGTCTGCCCCGGTTCGTTCGACCCGATCCACAACGGCCACCTCGACATCATCGAGCGCGCCTCGAAGCTGTACGACGTGGTGCACGTCGCGGTCCTGGTCAACCGGAACAAGCGGGGCATGTTCACCATCGACGAGCGGATCGGCCTGATCGAGGAGGTCACCGCGGACTTCGGCAACGTGGTGGTCGAGTCGCACCAGGGCCTGCTGGTGGACTTCTGCCGCGAGCGGGGCATCCCGGCGATCGTCAAGGGCCTGCGCGCGGTCAGCGACTTCGACTACGAGCTGCAGATGGCGCACATGAACAACGGCCTGACCGCGGTGGAGACGCTGTTCCTGCCGACCTCGCCGACGTACAGCTTCCTCTCCTCGACGCTGGTCAAGGAGGTCGCCTCGTACGGCGGCGACGTCTCGCACCTGCTGCCGGAGGCGGTGCACAGCCGGCTGGTCGAGCGGATCGCGGAGCGCAAGGCCGCGCAGTAGCCCGCTCGCTGTCCGATTCCGCCGTTTCATCACGTCATGTCCGTTTCCCCGGGCGCCCGTTCGGCTCGGGGGTTGGGAACCCGCAGGGCAGTGGCCGTACAGTCAGTACTCCCTGCCCTGCGGTGAGGTCCACCGCGTCGGGCCTGCCTCCGCCGGACCGTCGGCGGCACACGGAAAGTGGAAGCCCCGTGGACGTGCAGAACAAGGTCGACGAGATCGTGGCGGCGGTCGAGAACGCCCGCTCGATGCCGATGTCGGCCTCCTGCGTGGTGAACCGGGCCGAGCTGATCGGCCTGCTCAACAGCCTCAAGGCGGCCCTTCCCGCCGAACTGGCCCAGGCCCAGTCGGTGATGGCCGACCACGAGCAGGTGGTGGCGGGCGCCCAGGCCGAGGCCGAGCGGATCATCCAGGGCGCGCACGCCGAGCGCGGCTCGCTGATCTCGGACACCGAGGTGGTCCGCCGGGCCCAGGCCGAGGCCGACCGGATCCTCGCCGAGGCGCGCGCCGAGGTCGACACCAAGCGGGTCGAGGCCGACGACTACGTGGACAGCAAGCTCGCCAACTTCGAGGTCGTGCTGACCAAGACGCTGGGAGCGGTCGGCCGCGGCCGCACCAAGCTGCGCGGCGACTCCGGCGTCTTCGAGGCCGAGTCCGGCGGCGAGAGCGACGGCGAGGAGTTCCGCCCGCAGCGGATCAGCCCGAGCCCCGAGGTGGACGAGTACGTCGATGTGAAGCTCGCCACCCTGGAGAACGTGCTCAGCGCCACCCTCGACGCGGTCGGCAAGGGCCGCGACAAGCTGCTCGGCAAGCGGCCGATCGACGAGCTGGGCGCCTACCTGGCCGCCGCCGACCAGGCCCAGCAGGCCAAGGAGCGGGCCGAGGCGGTGGCGGCGGGCTTCGCCGAGGACGCCGAGGGCGGCGACATCGCGTGGTACCGCGAGGAGGTCCCGCAGCAGCAGACCTGGCCGGAGTCGGCCCCGGCCGCGGCCGGCTGGCAGGCTCCCGGCACGGACCAGTACGCGGCCGCCCAGCAGCAGGGCGGGCAGTACGCCGAGGTGTACGGCGGAGGCTTCGACCCGGCCGGCCAGGGTGACCCGTACAACACCCAGTGGGGCCAGCAGCAGGGCGGCTACCCGCAGCAGCCGGGCTACCCGCCCCAGCAGGGCGAGGGCTACGGGTACCAGCAGCAGCCGGGCTACCCGGCGCAGTCGTACGACGCCTACGCCTACCCGCAGCCGCCCGCCGCCCCGCCGACTGTGCCGCACCAGCAGCAGGGCCAGGGTCAGGGCCAGCAGCAGGGCCAGGGCCAGGGCCTGGACGAGACCAGCTTCTTCGACACCAGCATGATCGACATGACCAGGCTGCGGGAGCTCGGCGGCCGCTGAACCGGCCCCGGAGCGACGGTGCGGGGAGTCTCCTGACGGGACCGAAGTTGGGCCTGGCGGGAGACTCCGGTAGTCTGACCACTCCGGCCTCCCCATGTCCGGCCGTCGGCTTGCCCGCTCGCAACGCCGACTCGTATGGGGACACTCTTCGTCGATTCCTATGGAAGTCAGGACACTGTGAACCGCCTCGACCACCGCGACCCCCTCGTGTTTGACACGCACGAGCTCGGCCGTCGCCCGGGCTCGATGCGCAAGGTGAGCCGGACCCTGGAGGCCCCCGAGGGCCTCGGGATCGTCGACGTGGTCGGGGTTCCGGAAGGAAGCCCGATCGAGCTGGAGCTCCGCCTGGAGTCCGTGGTCGAGGGCGTGCTGGTCACCGGCACCGCCGAGGCCCGGGTCGAGGGCGAGTGCGTCCGGTGCCTGGAGCCCGTCGAGTTCGACATCGACGTCGACTTCCAGGAGCTGTACTACTACCCGGAGTCGGACGAGCGCCATCGCGCCGCGACGACCGGGGCCGAGGACCTCGACGAGGACTCGGAAGAAGAGACTTACCGCCTGGAGGGCGACTTCTTCGACCTCCAGCCGGTGCTGCGTGACGCGGTGGTGCTCGCACTGCCGCTGCAGCCGGTGTGCCAGGAAGACTGCCTGGGCCTGTGCTCCGAGTGCGGAGCGCGCCTGAGCGACGACCCGGCGCACCACCACGACGCCGCCGACCCCCGGTGGGCGGCTCTGCAGGGACTCTCCGCCGCCCCCGGCGACGAGGGTGACGGGATCAAGACCAGCGACACCCGTGAGGGTCTCGCCGAGAACCAGGAGAAGTAGCCGTGGCTGTTCCGAAGCGGAAGATGTCGCGCAGCAACACGCGCCACCGTCGGTCCAACTGGAAGGCCGTCGTTCCGGCCCTCGTGGCGTGCGACAGCTGCCACGAGCCGAAGCTCGGCCACATCGCGTGCCCGAGCTGCGGCACGTACAACCGTCGCCAGGTCCTCTCGGTCTGATCGGCGGGGTGCACGGATCGATGTCGGACGGTAACTCCACCCGCAAGGCGTCCTCCGCCCCGAAGGGTCCTTCGGGCGGTGGCAAGGCCGGTGGGCCGGCTTCGACCGAATACGACGTCCTGGAAGGGCGCCTCGGGTACACGCTCGAGCGCGCCCTTCTGGTGCGTGCCCTGACCCACCGCTCGTACGCGTACGAGAACGGCGGGCTGCCCACCAACGAGCGCCTGGAGTTCCTCGGCGACTCGGTGCTGGGCCTCGTGGTGACCGACACCCTCTACCGCGTCCACCCGGACGTCCCGGAGGGCACGCTCGCCAAACTGCGCGCCGCCGTGGTCAACTCCCGCGCGCTCGCGGACGTCGGCCGCGGCCTGGAGCTCGGCACGTTCATCCGGCTGGGCAAGGGTGAGGAGGGCACCGGCGGCCGCGACAAGTCGTCGATCCTCGCGGACACCGTCGAGGCCGTGATCGGCGCCATCTACCTGGACCAGGGACTGGACGCGGCCACCGAGTTCGTCCACCGGCTGTTCGACCCGCTGATCGAGGAGTCCTCTCAGCTGGGCGCGGGCCTGGACTGGAAGACCAGCCTCCAGGAGCTCACCGCCTCGGTGGGCATCGGCGTGCCCGAGTACGTGGTCATGGAGTCCGGTCCGGACCACGAGAAGACCTTCACCGCGGCGGCCCGGGTGGCCGGCGAGGACTTCGGCAGCGGCGTCGGCCGCTCCAAGAAGGAAGCCGAGCAGAAGGCCGCCGAGAGCGCCTGGCGCGCGATCAAGGAGAAGTACGCCGACCGGCTCCCCGCCGGGGCCTGAGCGGCGGCCCGGCACGCCGGGCCCACCGCGCAGTAGCCTTCACTCCCGCCGATCCGTACCGATGCCGATCCGTGCCGAGCAGGAGGCGTTCTCCCGTGCCCGAACTCCCCGAGGTCGAGGTCGTCCGCCGTGGTCTGGCCACCTGGGTGGCCGGGCGGACCGTCGCCGACGTCCAGGTGCTGCACCCGCGCGCGGTGCGCCGCCAGCCTGCCGGCGCGGCCGACTTCTCGGCCCGGCTGATCGGCACCACCCTCGGCACCGCGCAGCGGCGCGGCAAGTACCTGTGGGTGCCGCTGACCGGCACGGGGAGGCCGCGGGCCGGATCGGGGTCCCCCCGGCCGGAGGCAGGGGGAGGCTTCTCGCTGATCGGCCACCTCGGGATGAGCGGCCAGCTCCTCGTCCAGGACCCGTCCGTCCCCGACGAGACGCACCTGCGGGTCCGGCTGCGCTTCGCCGACGGCGGGCGCGAACTGCGCTTCGTGGACCAGCGGACCTTCGGCGGCCTGGCGGTCGAGGAGGCCGAGGACGGGGACCCGGAGGGCACTCCGGTCTCCATCGCGCACATCGCCCGCGACCCGCTCGACCCGCGCTTCGACGACGCCGCCTTCGTCACCGCGTTGCGGGCCAAGCGGACCACCGTCAAGCGGGCGCTGCTCGACCAGAGCCTGATCAGCGGCGTCGGCAACATCTACGCCGACGAGGCGCTGTGGCGCTCCCGGCTGCACTACGACCGCCCGACCGCGACGCTCACCCGCCCGCAGGCCCTTCTGCTGCTGGCCGGCGCCCGGGACGTGATGACGGCGGCGCTCGCCGTCGGCGGCACCAGCTTCGACAGCCTCTACGTCAACGTGAACGGCGAGAGCGGCTACTTCTCCCGGGACCTCGACGCCTACGGCCGCGAGCAGGAGCCCTGCCGCCGCTGCGGCACCCCGATCCGGCGGGCGTCCTGGATGAACCGCTCCAGCTACTTCTGCCCCCGCTGCCAGCGCGTGCCGCGCACCCGCGGTTAGGGCCCGTCTCCCGGGCCTCTGCCGGGTGCGCGGCGAAACCCGGGAGACGGGGCCCTCGGGCCCTCGGGCCGAGCGCTACTTCCGGGTGAGTTCGGGCTCCTGCGGGGCCGGTTCCCCGGGTGTGCCGTGGGTGTCCTGGCCGAAGTAGGCGACCCCGACCGCGGAGACCACCGCGAGCAGGAAGCCGACCACCCCGAGCCAGCCCAGGCCGGCCTTGGAGGAGTCGCCGAGCCAGAGCACGCCGGCCGCGCCGGGCAGCACCGTCTCGCCGACCACCAGCGCGGCCGTCGCGCCGTTCACCGAGCCGATCTGGAGCGCCACGGTGTGGATGTACATGCCGCCGAGGCCGCCGACCAGGACGGCGTACAGGGCCGGGTCGGAGAGCAGCGGGCCGAGCGCGAACGGCTCGATTCCGTTGAGGATGCGCACCCCGACGCCCAGGGCGCCGAAGCCGAGGCCGGAGAGCAGGCCGGCGACGATGGCGCCGTTGGCGCCCATCCGCCGCACCAGCAGGCTGCCGCCGGCCAGCAGCACGGTGGTGGCGATCAGCAGCGCCCAGTGGAAGGACATCGCCACGTGGTGGCCGCCCTCCGGCCCGGCCGAGACGGCCAGCAGCACCAGCGCCGAGCAGAGCACGCCGATCGAGGCCCACTCCAGTTGCTTGAGCCGGATGCCCAGCAGCTTGATGCTGAGCACCGCGGTGATCACCAGGTTGGCGCTGATGATGGTCTGGGAGAGGAACAGCGGCAGCAGCCGCGCGGCCAGCGCGCCGAGCCCGAACCCGACCAGGTCCAGCACCGTGCCGAGGATGAACTCCCAGGTGACGGCGGCCTTCGCGGTCGAGGACAGGCTCGGGCCGCCGTGTTCGGTGGTCGAGGTGGTGGCGCCCTTGGCGGCCTCCTCCCGGGCGGAGCGGCGGGATCCGACGGCCTGGAGGACCGAGCCGGTGCCGTAGCAGGCGGATGCCGCCACGGCGGTGACGAGGCCGATGATCACCGAGCGCTCCGATCGGGAGTTGGGTCAGGAACGGGCTGAGTAAAGAAAAGGCAATGGGACCGGTGGTCCGGGACCACTATGCCCGCTCGCGCGGTACGGTCGGCACGCCCCCGCAGTGCCCCGGCACCGGGCCGGGCCCGCCGGGACGTACGTCCGGGGGCCTCGCGGGGTTCCCGCGCCGGTCCCGTCTCAGGGGAAGCTCGGGGAAACATCATCCCCGAGGAGGGGCGCCACCCCGGCGGACGACGGGGACTCTTGTCGATACCAGTATGCGAAGGGTATGGCGTGCTTTCGGGCCGGTCACGGTAGCGTCGAGGGCATGAGAACCCTTGCACGACGTTCCCGGGGCGCCGGGCCGCTTGCCCTGGTGGCGGCGCTGCTCGGGCTGCTGATGCTCCTGTCGGCACCGACGGCCTCGGCCGCGGGCGGGCTGAGCGACGCCGCCGCCGCCATGAAGAAGGGGCAGGTCTACGTCGCCCCGGCCATGACCAGCCGCTTCAGCGAGTCCCAGGCCGAGGCCCTGAGCAAGAAGATCGACAAGGCCGACAAGCCGATCTTTGTCGCGGTCATCCCCGACAAGGCGTTCGGCAAGGCCACCCTTCAGGACCTCCGCACCCTGGTGGGCATCGACGGCGTCTACGCGGTCTGGCACGACGGCACGCTCGACGCCGGCGGCGACCGCGGCGCGATGGGCGCCGGCCAGCCGCAGCGCATCGCCGGCGCGGCCGCCCGCTCGAACGGCGGCGACATCGACGCCACGCTGAACTCCTTCGTCGACCAGGCCGCCCCGCAGACCAAGGGCACCGGGGTCAACCACAGCACCTCGATCGCCTGGGTGGTCATCCCGGTCGTGCTGCTGGCGCTGGCCGGGGCCGGCGTCTTCTTCCTGTTCCGCCGGGCCAAGCAGCGCAAGGAGGCGCAGGCCCGGGCCGAGCTGGACCAGTTGCGCCGGGTGGTGGACGAGGACATCACCGCCTTCGGCGTCGAACTGGAGCGGCTCGACTTCAACCCGGCCGCCGCGGACGCCGACGACTCCCAGCGCACCGACTACAGCCGGGCCCTGGACTCGTACGACACGTCCAAGCGGCTGATGGACGAGGCCAAGCGGCCGGAGGACGTCAAGCAGGTCACCGAGGCGATCGAGGAGGGCCGCTTCTCGCTGGCCACCCTGGCCGCCCGGCGGGAGAAGCGGCCGCTGCCCGAGCGCCGTCCCCCGTGCTTCATGGACCCGCGCCACGGTCCGTCCGTCAAGGACGTCGACTGGGCCCCGGCCGGCGGCTCCGCCCGTTCCGTGCCGGTCTGCCAGGCCGACGCGGACCGGATGGCGGCCGGCCTCGACCCGGCGATCCGCACCGTCGACACCGAGCAGGGCCCGCAGCCGTACTGGAACGCCGGCCCGGCGTACGCCCCGTACGCGGGCGGGTACTACAGCGGCTTCGGTGGCGGCGGTCTGCTGCCGGGCCTGCTGGTCGGCACCATGCTCGGCTCGATGATGAGCACCCCGGCCTACGCGGCCGCGCCGATGATGGGCGGCGGCTACCAGGACCAGTACGAGGGCGGCGACTTCACCGGCGCCGACTTCAACGCCTCCGACTTCGGCGGCGGTGACTTCGGTGGTGGCGGAGACTTCGGCGGCGGTGGCGACTTCGGCGGCGGGGACTGGTAACCCGCCCGCCCGCCACTCCAGCGGCCCCGCCGGTCCTCCGGCGGGGCCGCTCCCGTTCGCGAGGGTTAGGGTCGGGGCATGCACGGTCGCGACGCCCACAGTGAGGAACCGGTCCGGGTGACCGCCTGGGTCCGGGGGAAGGTCCAGCAGGTCGGGTTCCGCTGGTGGACCAGGGCGCGGGCGCTGGAGATCGGCCTGAGCGGCTACGCGAGCAACCTCGGCGACGGCCGGGTGCAGGTGGTGGCCGAGGGGCTCGCGGCCGACTGCGAGGAACTGCTGGCCCGGCTCCGCGGCCCCGGCACCCCGGGCGGCGTCACCGGTGTCACCGAGATCTGGACGGCCGTCGGCCCCGGTTACGAGGGCTTCGAGATCCGCTGAGCCGTCCGGGTTCCCGGCCCGTCGCCGCCCGCTCGCCGGCCCGTCGCCGCCCCGCCGCGCGGGCGGCGGGGAAAAGATCGGGAACCGGCGGTGTCACGAGGTTGCCATCCGGGCAGACTCGTGGTTGACTCCGCATCGAACGATGATCCACGAGCGTGTCGTGGACCCGTCCCGAGACCCCCCAGGCGTGACGACACCGCCGGGCAGGTGACAGGGGCGCGGTAGCGTGCGGTGATCGTGTTGACCCTTTCCGTCTTTGGTGAGACGCTGGAAGCCCGCGCACACGACCGCGTTCTCCCGGTAGGCGCATGCCCTCGTGAGCCCAGCTCACGGTGGTTGTGCCGTAGTGCCCAGCCAGCACTTCCGGTGGCGCGCCGCGCGTGCGTCCCCCTTCCCCCTAGACCTGTACCGTTCCGGTTCGGTCACTCAGCGTGGAGGACCATTCATCATGGCAAAGGCGCTTCTCGGGTACGTCGGCGGCCCCGACCCGCGAATGCTCTCCGAGATGCGACGGCTCCAGCAGCGCGTCCAGGACCTTGAAGCCGAGCTCCTTCGGATGCAGGCGGAGAACGACGCTCTCACCGCTGTCGCTGACGAGCACTCGCTGCTCAACAGCATCGATCTGGATCAGCGGGAGCCGGCTCTCACCTGAGTCCCGCCCGGTCCTCGCAGATCGACGCCGCTGTGCACTGAGCCGCCCCGAAAGGGACGCAGCTTGCAAGGGACGCCCGGATGTGGCGTCCCTTCGTCGTGTCGTGCTCCGGATAGGGTCGGTCCCTGTCGCGAGCGAACGAGGAGACCGGCCGCGTGCACCTGAAGAGTCTGACGCTGCGCGGGTTCAAGTCCTTCGCCTCCGCCACCACGCTGCGCTTCGAGCCCGGCATCACCTGCGTCGTCGGACCGAACGGCTCCGGCAAGTCCAACGTGGTCGACGCGCTCTCCTGGGTGATGGGCGAGCAGGGGGCCAAGACGCTGCGCGGCGGCAAGATGGAGGACGTCATCTTCGCCGGGACCAGCGGGCGCGCCCCGCTCGGCCGCGCCGAGGTCAGCCTCACCATCGACAACGGCGACGGCGCCCTGCCGATCGACTACTCCGAGGTGACCATCACCCGGACCATGTTCCGCAACGGCGGCAGCGAGTACGCGCTCAACGGCGAGACCTGCCGCCTGCTGGACATCCAGGAGCTGCTCTCCGACTCCGGCATCGGCCGCGAGATGCACGTCATCGTCGGGCAGGGACAGCTGGACTCCATCCTGCACGCCGACCCGATGGGCCGGCGCGCCTTCATCGAGGAGGCGGCCGGCGTCCTCAAGCACCGCAAGCGCAAGGAGAAGGCGCTGCGGAAGCTGGACGCGATGCAGGCCAACCTCAACCGCGTCCAGGACCTGGTGTCCGAACTGCGCCGCCAGCTCGGACCGCTCGGCCGACAGGCCCGGATCGCCCGCCGGGCCGCCGGCATCCAGGCCGACCTGCGGGACGCCCGGCTGCGGCTGCTCGCCGACGACCTGTGCGCGCTGCGCCGGGCCGTCGAGGCCGAGGTCGCGGACGAGCTGGCGCTGCGGTTGCGCCGCACCACCGTCGAGCAGGAGCTGGCCGGCGCGGTGCGGCGCGAGCGCGTCCTGGAGGCGCAGGTCCAGCGGCTCGGGCCGAGTCTGGAGACCGCCCGGCAGACCTGGTACCGACTCTCCGCGCTCGCCGAGCGCACCCGCGGCACCATCGGACTGGCCGAGGCCCGCGCCCGGCACGCCGCCGCCGGGGCACGGGGGGAGGAGCGGCGCGGGCGCGACCCGGAGGAGCTGGAGCGGGAGGCCGGGCGGGTCCGGGAGGAGGAGGCCGCGCTGGCCGAGGCACTGGAGGAGGCCCGGTACGCGTTGGCGGAGGCGGTCGAGCGCGGGAGCGAGTCGGAGCGGGAGCTGGCCGCCGAGGAGCGCCGGCTGCGCGACGCCGCCCGGGCCATCGCCGACCGCCGGGAGGGCCTGGCCCGGCTCCAGGGGCAGGCGGCCGCGGCCCGGTCCAGGGCCGCCGCGGCGCAGGCCGAGACCGGTCGGCTCGCCGAGGCCAGGGACGAGGCGCTGCTGCGGGCCGAGGAGGCGCGGGGCGAGCTGGACGAACTCCAGCGGCAGGTGGACGGCCTGGCCGGGGAGGACGACCGGGAGGAGGCCCGCTACCGGCGAGCGCGTGAGCAACTGGCCGTCATGGAAACCGAGTTGGCCGCCGCCCGGGAGACGGCCGGCGACGCCGGGCGGGAGCGGGCCGGGCTGGTCGCGCGGCACGAGGCGCTCTCCCTCGGGCTGCGCCGCAAGGACGGCACCGGCGCGCTGCTGGACGCGGGGGAGCGGCTGGACGGACTGCTCGGCCCGGCGGCCGCGCTGCTGCGGATCGAGGAGGGGTACGAGGTGCCCGTCGCCGCGGCGCTCGGTGCGGCGGCCGACGCGGTGGCCGTCGACTCGCCGTCCGCCGCCGCCCGAGCCCTGCGGCTGCTGCGGGCCGAGGACGCCGGCCGGGCCGCGCTGCTGATCGCCGGTGCCGCCGACGTGCGCGACGCGCCGGGGACGTTGCCGGAAGGTGCCCGTTGGGCGGCCGAACTGGTCGACGGCCCGGCCGAGTTGCTCGGTGCCGTCCGGCAGCTGCTGTCCGGGGTGGTGGTGGTCGAGGACCTGGACCGGGCGCTTCGGCTGGTCGCCGCGCTGCCCGGATCCTGCGCCGTCACCCTCGACGGGGACCGGCTCGGCGCCGGGTTCGCCCAGGGCGGGTCCGGCGGCGCGCCGAGCCTGCTGGAGACCCAGGCGGCGGTGGACGAGACGGCCCGGGCGATCGGGGAACTCGCCACCCGCTGCGCCGAGTCGGCCGAGCGGCTGGCCGAACTCGCCGAGCGGCGCCGGGAGTCGGCCGCCGAGGTGGAGCAACTGGCCGAGCGGCGGCGGCAGGCGGAGAAGGAACGGGCGGGGACGGCCGGAGCGCTCGGGCGGCTCGGCGGGCAGGCCCGAGCCGCCGCCGGGGAGGCCGAGCGGCTGTCGGCCGCCGTCGAGCGGGCCGAGCAGGGGCTGACCGGGCTGCTCGACGACGCCGAGGAGCTGGCCGAGCGGCTGGCCGCCGCCGAGCAGTCGGCCCAGGACGGGGAGGACGAGCCGGACACCGCCGAGCAGCAGCGGCTGGCCGCGGCCGCGAGCACCGCCCGGCAGACCGAACTGGAGGCCCGGCTCGCGGTGCGCACCCACGAGGAGCGGGTGCGAGCCCTGAGCGGCCGGGCCGACCAGCTGGACCGGGCCGCCCGCGCCGAGCGCGAGGCGCGCGCCCGCACCGCCGAGCGCCGCCGGCGAGCCGAGCACGACGCCGCGGTGGCGAACGCCGTCGCGGCCGGCGCCCGGCAGCTGCTGGCCTGCCTGGAAGTGTCGCTGGCCCGCGCGGACACCGGGCGGGCGGCCGTCGAACAGGAGCGCGCCGAGCGCGAGCAGGAACTGCGCGAGCACCGCGAGCACGGCCGCGACCTCAAGGAGGAGCTGGACAAGCTGGTCGACGCCGGGCACCGGGACGAGGTGCTGCGGGCGGAGAAGCGGCTGCGGATCGAGCAGCTGGAGGCCCGCGCGCTGGAGGAGTTCGGCATCGACGGCGGCGGGCTGCTCGCCTCGTACGGGCCGGACCAGCCCGTCCCGCCGTCCCCGCCGGAGGAGGGCGGCGAGCCCGGGGAGCCGTACCCGTACGTCCGGGCCGAACAGGAGAAGCGGCTGCGGGCGGCCGAGAAGGCGTACCAGCAGCTCGGCAAGGTCAACCCGCTGGCGCTGGAGGAGTTCGCCGCGCTGGAGGAGCGCCACGCGTTCCTCGGCGAGCAGCTGGACGACCTCAAGCGCAGTCGGCGGGACCTGCTGGACATCGTCCGGGACGTGGACCAGCGGGTCGAGCAGCTGTTCACCTCGGCCTACCACGACACCGCCGCCCAGTTCGAGGGCGTCTTCGCCCGGCTCTTCCCGGGCGGCGAGGGCCGACTGGTGCTGACCGACCCGGACGACATGCTGGCCACCGGCGTCGAGGTGGAGGCCCGCCCGCCGGGCAAGAAGGTCAAGCGGCTGTCGCTGCTGTCCGGCGGCGAGCGCTCGCTGACCGCGGTGGCGCTGCTGGTGGCGATCTTCAAGGCGCGGCCCAGCCCGTTCTACGTGATGGACGAGGTGGAGGCGGCGCTCGACGAGACCAACCTGCGCCGGCTGATCGGGATCATGGAGGAGCTGCGGGAGAGCTCCCAGCTGATCGTGATCACCCACCAGAAGCTCACCATGGAGTGTGCCGACGCCCTCTACGGCGTGACCATGAAGGGCGACGGCATCTCCCAGGTGATCAGCCAGCGGCTGCGGGACGGGCACCGGGAACGGCGGCCGAGGGTGCTGCGCACCGCATCCGTCTAGGGAGGCTGCGGTCCATCCGGGCTCCGGTCGCGGATACTGGAGCCGTTATGGAATACGTGATCCTTGCCGTAGTCATCGCCGTGGTCGCCGTCGGCGCGATCACCGGCCTCGTCGTTTCCGGCAGACGACGCCAGCAGCTGCCCCCGAAGTCGCAGGCGCCGGTCATCACGGCGCCGAAGCCCACCCCGCAGGAGCCCCAGGTCGGTGAGGAGGCCGCTCCGCCGACGGAGGCGCCCCGCCGCACCATAGAGGAGGTGGAACTCCCGGCGGAGACGGCGGCCCCCGAGGCCCCCGAGGCCGTCGAGGTCGTCGAGGCCCCCGAGGTCGCCGAGACCGCACCCGCCATCGAGGTCCCCGAGCCCACCGCGGGCCGGCTGGTCAGGCTGCGCTCGCGACTCTCCCGCTCGCAGAACTCGCTCGGGAAGGGCCTGCTCTCGCTGCTCTCCCGGGAGCACCTGGACGAGGACACCTGGGAGGAGATCGAGGAGACCCTGCTCACCGCGGACGTCGGCGTCGCCCCCACCCAGGAGCTGGTCGAGCGGCTGCGCACCCGGGTGAAGGTGCTCGGCACCCGCACGCCCGACGAGCTGCGCGCGCTGCTGCGCGAGGAGCTGGTCGAGCTGATCGGCAAGGACTCCGACCGCACCGTCCGCTCCACCAAGCACGAGGAGGGCCCGGCCGTGGTCCTGGTGGTCGGGGTCAACGGCGTCGGCAAGACCACCACCACCGGCAAGCTGGCCCGTGTCCTGGTCGCCGACGGCCGCAAGGTGGTGCTCGGCGCCGCCGACACCTTCCGGGCCGCCGCCGCGGACCAGCTCCAGACCTGGGGCGAGCGGGTCGGGGCGCGCACCGTGCGCGGCCCGGAGGGCGGGGACCCGGCCTCGATCGCCTTCGACGCGGTCAAGGAGGGCATCGCCGAGGGCGTGGACACCGTGCTGGTCGACACCGCCGGCCGGCTGCACACCAAGACCGGTCTGATGGACGAGCTGGGCAAGGTCAAGCGGGTCGTCGAGAAGCACGGCCCGGTGGACGAGGTGCTGCTGGTGCTGGACGCCACCACCGGCCAGAACGGTCTGATCCAGGCCCGGGTGTTCGCCGAGGTGGTCGACATCACCGGCATCGTGCTGACCAAGCTGGACGGCACCGCCAAGGGCGGCATCGTGGTCGCGGTCCAGCGCGAGCTGGGCGTGCCGGTCAAGCTGATCGGCCTGGGCGAGGGCGCGGACGACCTGGCTCCGTTCGAGCCGGGGGCGTTCGTGGACGCGCTGATCGGGGACTGAGGCTCCCCGCGCACCAGGGCCCGCTCCCTTCCGGGAGCGGGCCCTTTCGCGTCTCTCCGTCTCCGCTCCGTCGTGCGTTCGTCGCGGGCGCCGGGTCGTGGGCGCGCCGAGTCGCGGTTGCCTGGTCGTGGGCGCCGGGCCGGCGGCGGCGCCGGTTCAGCGCGTTCCGGAGGGGAGCGCCCGGCTCACGAGGCGACCCAGGCCGGTTCGGCGGTGCGCTCGCGGCCGCGGTGGCACGCGTAGGCGAGGGTGCCGAGCAGCAGCCGGGCCTCGGGCGGGCAGCCCGCGTTGTCCCGGGTGGGCCGGCGCAGCCAGCGGACCGGGCCGAGGCCGCCGATGACGGTGGGCGGGGCGGCGACGTAGCCGCCCTCGCCGTGGCAGACCAGGTCGAGC
Organism: Kitasatospora sp. NPDC056783; assembly: GCF_042789895.1. NCBI lineage: Bacteria > Bacillati > Actinomycetota > Actinomycetes > Kitasatosporales > Streptomycetaceae > Kitasatospora > Kitasatospora sp. NPDC056783. The sequence continues at coordinate 2,632 of NZ_JBHUAF010000086.1, read as the reverse complement.
GCGGCGTCGTCCCAGCCCATCCGGTACAGCAGGTCGGGCAGGCGCCGGGCGGTGCCGACGGCGACCAGGAACTGGAGCCGGCCGGTGGGGGCGGCGAGCACCGGGCCCACCTGGGTGCCCATCCGCTCCAGCCGGACCAGCGCCTGGAGACCGGCCTGCTCGGGGACGTCCAGGACGTCGAAGGCGCGGCCGGTGGGGAACAGCACCGAGGCCCCGGTGCGGGCGGCGCGGGTCCGGCCCCCGCCACCGGGCAGCGGGTGCGGGCCGGGTGCGGCGCACAGGACGGAGCCGCAGGGACAGCGGGTCGGGGCGGTCGCGCCGTCGGCCGGGGTGCCGTCGGCCGGGTCGCCGGTGACGACCGCCCAGCCCCAGCGACCGGTGTACTCCGCGGCGGCCTGGGACGCGGTGGCCTTGGTGCGGCGGCGCGTGCCCAGCGGTGCCAGCCGAAGGTGCCCCAGTCGAAGTTCGCCGAACAGGTTGTCCATGCCTCCCCCAACAGGTTCTCGTAGCCGATGGTTACGGGACGGTGACTGTGTGTCGATTGTCAGCCGTGTGGTGCGTAGTGCGGTGGCGGCGCGCAGCGCGTGGTGTGCGCCTGTTCCGTCCGTGTGCCTCGGGCGCCGCCTTGTGGTGGTGACACCGATGCCGGATCGTCGTGTTCGTGGGACTGTCGCCGTCCGGAGTGGACGGTGAACTCGCCTGGGGCCGTGGTGGATTGCGGGCCCGCCGGGTCCTCCGGGAAGCGCCGGGTGACTTGGCGGGCCGCATATGCCGGGCCGTCGGGACCCCCTAAGTGAAGCGTGCGCCCCCGGGCTGCGGTTCACTCCTGGGGGTGGCGAAAGGTGGCGTTTCGCCAGGGCCGCTCCCGCGGGCCCCTTGAGGGGCATTACGTTCAGCACGCGGATCTCGTCGAGGAGCCCGCTCCGGGCCGACCGGCCACGGGAGTTGGGGATCTGACTGATCGTCCGCGACGATGGCACGCCAGTGCGAGGGCGCTGCGGCCCGGCACGGCAGCACTTCAGGTACGGCACGTCTGGCAAGAGCCCGCAACCGTCGGGCGGTCACGATCGGGGCCCCGTTGGGGGCCGGGCGGGATGGGGACGCTACCCATGGCAGAGAAGCAACCGAACGAGAAGCTGACCACGTGGTTCGCCCGCAGTGGCTGGTCCAAGGGCGAGTTGGCCCGCCAGGTCAACCGCAAGGCCCGGCAGATCGGCGCTCACCACGTGTCCACCGACACCTCCCGGGTGCGCCGCTGGCTCGACGGCGAACAGCCCCGTGAACCGATCCCCAAGATCATGTCGGAACTCTTCTCCGAGCGGTTCGGCTCAGTGGTCTCGATCGAGGACCTCGGTCTGCGCGCCGCCATCCCGGTCTCGACCGTGGGCGGCAGCGTCGACCTGCCGTGGAGCGGCGAGCAGACCGTCCAGCTGATCAGCGACTACTCCCGCAGCGACCTCATGCTCAACCGCCGGGGCTTCCTCGGCACCTCGCTGGCGCTGACCGCGGGCGCCGCGCTGATCGAGCCGATGCAGCGCTGGCTCGCCCCCGGCCCGACCGGCGTCCCCACCCCGATCCTCACCGCGGCCAACGGCGGCGAGGCGTTCACCGGCCGGCTCTCCGAACCCGAGCTCGAACTGCTGGAGCAGACCACGGTCATGTTCCGGCAGTGGGACGCGCAGAACGGCGGTGGGCTGCGCCGCAAGGCCGTCGTCGGCCAGCTCCACGAGGTCACCGACCTGCTCCAGGAGACGTACAACGAGGCCACCACCAAGCGGCTGTTCCGGCTCACCGCCGAACTCGCCCACCTCGCCGGGTGGATGTCGTACGACGTGGGGATGCACCCGAGCGCGCAGAAGTACTACGTGCTCGCCCTGCACGCCGCCAAGGAGGCGGGCGACCGCCCGTTCGGCGCGCTGATCCTCACCGACATGAGCCGCCAGATGATCCACCTCAACCGGGGCGAGGACGCCCTGGAACTGATCCACCTGGCCCAGTACGGCAGCCGCGACGCCGCCACCCCGCGCCAGCAGTCCCTGCTGTACGCGATGGAGGCGCGCGCCTACGCCACCATCGGCGAGGTCAACCGCTGCGCCCGGGCGATCCGGCTGGCCGAGGACACCTACACCGACATCCGGGAGGGCGACACCGAGCCGGACTGGCTGAAGTTCTTCTCGCCGGCCGAGCTGAACGCCGAGAACGCGCACTCCTACCGTGACCTCGCGTACCACTCGGACAACGCCGGGCTCTACGCCTCGATGTCCGCACCGGTGATGGGGCGCGCGGTCGACCTGTTCCGTGAGGACGCCGACCACGTGCGCTCGTTCGCCTTCAACCTGGTCGGCATGGCCAGCGTGCACCTGCTGCAGAAGGAGGCCGAGGAGGCGGTGAGGTACGCCGAGGAGGCGGTGGACATCGCGACCAAGGTCCGCTCGGAACGGCTGAACTCCCGGGTGCGCAAGACCACGGAGGCCGCGGCGGAGCGGTTCAAGGGCGTGGACGCGGTGAGCCGGCTCAAGGAGCGGGTGGTCCAGGACATCCCGGAGTACGTCTCGGTGGTCTGACCGGGTCGGGTGGTCCGACCGGGTCGGCGATCCGACCGTCCCGGTTGTCCGACCGTCCGACCCGCCCC
>NZ_JBHUAF010000085.1:0-26880 GCF_042789895.1 Kitasatospora sp. NPDC056783 | reverse complement strand
CACTGAGCGCGTCCCGGGCTCTTCCGCCGGCCCCGGGGCCCTACGACGCCGATCGCGGAAAACCGCACGCGAACCATCAACGATGACGGCCAGGCCGCCGCCGACGACGCCTGTTGCGGATGGTGCGACAAACCGATCCGCGGCACCGGCGCCGGCACCCCGCCGATGTCCACGCTGGTCGGGGTCGCCGCCGTGGCCGGCATCGTCGCCTTCACCGAGATCGCCGCCGACCAGCTCTGAACGCCCAGGCGGGACCGGAGGCGGCGGACGTCCCCTGAGCCCTCGCCTCCGCGGCGCGACGGGCGCGACGGGCGGGACATCGGGACAGCCCCGGCGCCCCGCCCGCCGCGCTGTGACTGCGACCGATAAGTTGCGAGCCGCAAGGCGCGAGGGCCCAGATCGCGGATCTTCTGCGAATTACAGTTGTGGCTCAGCACGCCAACTGTCGTGTCAGCGCCGGATCTGTCGTCCCAGGACGGGGCTGACCGGCCCCCGGTGAGCGGAGCCACGATGGTTGGAACCTGGCCACGCATGTTGGAACTGGAGGGCTCGCGACGGCCCCGGCGGGCTTGGGTGTCGGTGGTGTCGGGTTGGATGGGCACGTGACTGTCTATGACGTGGCCCGCCAACTCCCCAGCATCGTCGACCTGCGGGACACGTGTCGTTCGCTGGCGATGCTCGATGCGATCCTGAGCCCGGACTGGGAGGGCCGGTACTACTCCTTCAACGCCGGTTGGGCCGATGGTGAGGAGATGGCGTCGATGCGCAACGGGTCGGGAGACGAGTACTCGATCGTGTTCTCGGCCGCCGGGGCCTATGTGCGGGGCTTCGATCACGAATCGCCGATGAGCCCCTTCGGCAACGATGGCGAGGCCTGGCCGGGAGTGATCGACGAGGTCCCCGAGCTCTTCAGGCCCTTCGTCGAGGAGCCGGCGTTCACCGACGAGGACGACGTGCCGGTCGTGACGGCCTGCTTGTGGCGGGGGTCGACGGACGAGCGGTGGCATCACGGGACGATCGACTTCCCCGAAGGCGCTGTCGATCCTGACGGGGCGACGAGCCTGTTCGGCCTCCTGGTCGACCGTTCTCCGGAAGCGTTCCAGCGTTTCGCCGAGGACTACTACGAGGTGTCCGTCGACCTGGGGGCGGTGATTCAGGTTCGTGCCTTGCGGCCGCTGAGCCAGGAACTCGTGGCGTTGCTGAACCCTGAGGTCAGCTTGGCGGACCTGGCCCAGGACATCTCCGAGATCGGCTATCCGCATTTGGACCAAGGGGCGGCCTGAACGCTGTCGGTCTTTCGGATGGGATGCTCGGCATGCGGGGGCGGGAGTCCGCGTAGTGCCGTGAAGTGACGGATCCGGCCTGGAGGGGCGAGTTTGGCCCAACTGCTGCTCCGCTGGTCGAGCCACCTTCGCCGCGAGTCCGGGATGTGCGGAACCGGTTCCAACATGAGTGACAGTCCACATTGGCTACAGGGGTAATCCCGTGAGTTCCTTCCTGTGACGGCAAGACCGGCCTTGCCGTGCCTGAAAATCCGGACGGAAGGTTCCTGATCGGGCGGAATCTGAGCCAGATTCAACTGAAGGGAATGATTGATGATGGGTTTCTTTTCCGATGGACAGTAGGGTCGTTCCATTTGTTGTGGTATCAAAAGCATTCGCGGAGGGAAGGATTTCCGCGAGCGAGTTCGAGGTCGTTTTTCTTGCACTGTTTCGCGCCATTGACGCCAACCTTGATGCAGGTTCGGCGAGGGCCGTGGACACGCTTTTTTCGGCTGTTGACTCCTACTGCCCGGATCCGGACATTCGAGATGACTTCGACGTGGATGAGGAAATGCTTAGGGCTGCATCGATGGATTTCCTTGAAAATGTCCATGGATGTAATGAGTAGTTAATCTTGGATTGTTCGATCGTCTGGCCGACTGGCGGTTCGTAGCGTCGGCCGTTGGTCAACGTTCGGACCCCTGCCGTGCCTGCCGGCGGGGGTCCGAACGTTTTGACGATTCAGATGGCCGGCAGGGAACGGCGCGTTGGACGCCATCAAGCCCGCCCACATGGCCGGACCGCGAACCCGGTCCCCGAGGTCCTGGTCGACGACGCCCTGGCCATCACCGCGCCGTAGCTGTGGACCCGGTACCGGCCGAGGCCCCGGCCGGGGAGGATGAGGGCAGGCCCCGGGCGAAAGGAAGGGGGCCTGTGGGCGTTGCCGTCACCGAGCACAGCGGGCCGTGAACGTCGACGTCGAGGACGTCTCCTGGCCCTGCCTGAGGACTCCCGCAACCGGATCGAGCTCGTCGGGGGAGCGCTGCCGATGAGCCGGAGCTCCAGCGTCCCGCACCAGCGGGTCAGCCTCCGTTTCGCCGTGCTCCTCAGTGCCGTCGTCGACGCGGCGGACGCGCTCCTGGAGGTACTGGAGACCGTCAATGTCGTCGTGCCCGACGGCCTGCTGATCCTCGACTGTGGTGTGAGGTCTCGGGACTTGGTTGACGGATTCGGCTCACGAGATCGTTGACAGGCTCAGGAGTTGCTGGACAGCGGAGCGAGCCGTCGGCCCCGGAGCGGTCGCCGATCGAGTGGCTGAAGACCGACGCCCGCCACGCTGCGCCGGGTCACGGGCTGGCTGGAGCGCGCCCGCACCGCCGCCCTCGCGCTGCGCGCTCGTCCTGCCCGAGAGCGGCAGCCCCTGCGTGTCGGCGCTCCAAGGACTGAGGCACTACCCCGTTCCCGGTGAAGCCGAGACGCTGCGGCAGGTCCTCGACGGTGACCGGACCCGAGCGGCAGTGACCGCCCTGGTGGTCTTTCACGCCCTGACAGAGGACAGCTGCGAACGCTCAAGACCACGGACGTGCGCGACGGCCGGCTGCTTCCCGGAGACCGGCGCATCCTCCTCGCTCCGAGGTCCGCAGTGGGCTCAACGCCTACCTGAGATACCGCACCCGCCGCTGGCCCAGGACGGACGGCCAACGAGCACCTGTTCCTCTCGCTGACCACCGCGTGCGGCACCACCCCGGTCAGCGGTGCGTGAATCAACGAGTTGCTCGGCATGCCGGCCAGCCGCCTGCGCTTCGACCGCGTTCTGGACGAGGCGCAAGCCACTGGCGGAGACGTCCGCGCGTGTGCGACCTGTTCGGCCTGGCCGTCGGCGCTGCCCTGCGCTACACCTCGACCGTGGAGCAGGAAGGCGTCGTCGAGTACGCCCTGCGCAAGTCGACTCCCGACGGGCGTGGGTCGGCCGCTTCGCCACAGTGAGCCATTGCGTTTTGGCGAAGTCGGGCAGGCCCTACCTCGTCACCGGGCGGTCGGCGGACCGGCGGCCCGGCGCATATCGGCGAGGACGGAGGTCAGGCGGGCGGAACCGACGGTGGCCGCGAGGGCGGCGGCCTGGGTGGCGTGGTGGTCGGCCTCGCTGCGGTCGCCCTGCCGGTAGAGCACGGTGGCCAGGCGGGCGGTGGCCATCGCCCGCGCCCGGGCCTGGGTGGTGCGGGCTTCGGCGGCCCGGCGCAGGTCGGCGACGACCTGGGGGTTGTGATGGCCGGTGGTGGTGAACAGCAGGTAGAGGGCGAAGCCGGTGTCGCTGCCGACTTTGGCGGCGGTGATGGTCTGGGTCCAAGCCGGCCCTGCGGTGAGATCGGTGACGCGCTCGTAAGTCCGCTCGGCGGCCAGCAGGTGCCGGGTGGCCTGCTGTTCGTCACCGGTCAGGGCGTGGGCCTGGGCGGTGACGGCGGCGAGCATCGCCTGTGCGGCGGCAGGCAGGCGCTCGTCCACCCGCTCGGCCAACAGGAGAGCTTGGCCGGGGCGGCGCAGGTGGATCTCCTGGCGGGCCGCGTTGGTGGCCAGGTGACAGAGCAGCCCGGGGTCGCCGTGCTCGCGGCCGGCGGTCAGGCCGAGCTGGAACAGCGGGCGGGCCTCATCGTAGAGGCCGGCGTCGAAGCTGGACCAGGCGGTCAGGTTGGCCAGGCGGGTGATCGCGCCGAGCAGCGCGGTACGCACGGCAGGGGTTGTCGAGGCCGCGGTGAGGCCGATGGCCGTTTGCAGCTCGCGCAGTGCGAAGTCGCGCACGGCCCGGCCACCGGAGACGCGGTCCGAGTGCTCCAGGGCGCTGGTGCGCTCGGCGATCGCGGTGACATCAGCCCTGCGCAGGCGGGAGACCGGCCGGGCGGGCGGCAGTATGGCGGCCAGCGCGACGGCGAGAACGTCTCGACGGTTCGAGTCACTCACCTCATCGAGATGATCGTGGTGGATCTGCTTGGCGACCAGGCCCAGCTCGGCCGCTGTCTCCACCCTCAACACCAGGCAGAGGGCCTGCCGGTAGTGCTCGTGTGGCCAGGTGATGAGGCCACGTTCCATGCGCGAGACGTAGTCGGCGTCAAACGACGATTCCCGCCCGGTCGCCTCCTCGACAACCTCTCGAACCTGGTTGGCGACCTGTCGCTGCGGCAGGCCGAGAGCCAGCCGCGCCTGCTTGAACAGCACGTTCGCCACGGCGTCCCACCCTCCCTCTTGGTTCAGGGAGAGGGGCCAACATATCGATCGGCCTGCGGACTGCCTACCGATCTGCCCTGCCTCCATCACCCGATCAGGTGGTCTCCTGGATGTGCCCGAGCCACCGGTAGGGACCGGCTCCCGGTAGGCGGCGGAACAGGCACCCGGGGCCGGCGCGGGGCCGTACAGTCCAGCCATGACCGACACCACCGCGTCGTGGCGCGAGATCGAACGCACCACCGTCTTCAGCAAGTTCGGCCGGTCCGTGGACCGCGTTGACTTCGAGCTGCCCGACGGACGGAAGGAGGAGTTCTACCTCAAACGCGAGCGCCCGGCCGGCGCGGTGCTCGCCCTCACCCCCGACCGGCACGTCATCCTCGCCCGCCAGTACCGGCCTGGCCCGGCACGCGCGCTGTACGAGCTCCCCGGCGGCTTCATCGAACCCGGCGAGCAGGGGGCCGAGGCCATCGCTCGGGAACTGCTTGAGGAAACCGGCTACCAGGGCGAAGTCCACACCGCTGGACCGTACTGGCACGATGCCTACTCCAACGCCCTGCGCATCGCCTTCTTCGCCACCAACTGCGTCAAGGTCGCCGAGCCGACCCCGGAGCGCACCGAGTTCATCGACGTTGTCACCCTTCCCCTGTCCGAGTTCCGCACCACCGTGCTCCGCGGGGGCGCGATGACCGACACCGCCGCCGCCTACCTCGCCCTGGACTGCCTCCAGCTCCTGTGACCCCGGAGAGTGCGGGTAGGCCCGGAACCTCCAGCTCACCCGCCCACCCCGGGAGGACCCCGTGACCGAACGGAGCACCACCGACACCCGCGCCGCCGACTGGTACACCAGCACCCTGGTCTCTCTGCCCGCCCGCTCCGTCGCCCTGGTCCTGGCCGGCGGCAAGGGCAGCCGGCTGCGGACCACCGCCGACCCCGAGTTGTATGGCACGCCGAAGGTACTGGTGCCGATCGACGCCCCCACCGGCCGCGCCCCAATGCTCGGACACGCCCTCACCCGGCTCGCCGCCGCAGGGTTCCGCCGCATCGCCGTGCTCACCAGCACCGACCCCGCCAGCGGCGCCGAGGCCGTCGAAACGTACGCCCTCACCCACTCCGCCCGTCAGGTGGAGCTGACCATCCACCGCGAAGACCACCCGCTCGGCACCGCAGGCGCCGTCTACGCGGCCCTGGCCCACCTGTCCGACACCCCGGCCGCGGTGGTGCTGCCCGCCGACACCCTCTTCCCGTTCACCCTGCTGCCCTCCGCCGTCGCCGCCCACCCCTCCCGCTCGGCGGCGGTGACGTGGACCGTGACCACCGTGCCCGGCCAGGGCGCACAGAACGCGGGCCGGCTCTTCCTGGACCCCGAGGGCGAGTTCGTCGTCCACGCCCTTGAAGGTGTGGACGCCACCCTACCCGCCGGGAGCCGCCAGGGCCTGCGGCAGGCGACCAGCACTGGCGCCGTCATCCTCGCCCCCGCAGGGTTCCGGGCTCTGTTCGAGGAGTACGCACGACGCCTCGTCCACCCGGCCGAGGCCGACCTCTACCGGCAGTTCATGCCCTGGGCGATCAGCCAGGGCCACCCGGTCGGCGCCTACGACATCCGTACGCCGGCCCCCGACCTCGGCACGCCCGACCGTCTGGCCGCCTTCGGCCGCACCACCGTCTGAAGGGAGAGCAGCACCGTGCCTACCGTTCACCGGCCCGCGCTGACCGAGCAGCAGGCCCGTCACTTCCGCGACCTCGGCTACCTGCGCCTGCCCGGCCCTGGCCTGCCCGGTGACCTCCTCGGCGAGGTGGCCGACGAGGTCCGGGCCCGTGCCGCCCGTCTGCCAGCCGGGCAGGCCAAGGTGTACCGGCTCTACCAGCGCGATCGCACCCTGATGCACCGTCTCGTCGCCCACCCTGCCCTGACCGGGCCGCTGACCGCGCTGCTCGGACCGAACGTGGTGTACGTGCTCAACCGGCACAACCAGGGATCCCTCAACGCCCCCGGTGCGCAGGAGGTTCGGCTGCACCGCGACATCCTCCAGCCCACCCGCGGCCTGCTGACCGCCGTCGTGTACTTCGAGGACGCCACCGTGGAGACCGGCTGCACCTGGATCGTCCCCGGCTCCCACCGCGTTCCCTTCGTCGGCGTTCCGCAGCCCGATGGCGGCGGCACCTGGATGGACGAGCACCGCGAGCTCTCCGAGCTCGCCGACCAGGCCGTACCGGTGCCGGTCCCGGCCGGCGGCGTTCTGCTCTTCGACGGCACCGTCTTCCACAGCGTCGGCGCGAACAGCGGTGGAGTGACCCGCACCAGCGTGGTCCTCGGCTACCGGGCCGCTGACGAGCTCGATGCCCACCCCGACCCCGACCGGCAGATCGTCGTCTCCGGCACCCAGCTGTACCGGGGCAACGACCGACCGAACTGACCTCGGATCGAGCCGGGCCGAGCCGGTCCTCCGTTCCAACGACGGTGACGACCGGCCTGGCCCGGGAACGTCTCCAGCTCCGCTTGCTCGCGCAGGTGCGCGATCTGGTGGCGCATGACGTCCGGGTTGCCGATGTGGTCGTCCAGAACGGCTTTCTCTCCGAGGATGACTTGGTAGGGGTGTGCGTGGAGCCGGTTCTGGCGTCCGAGTCGGACGGCGACGCGTGATTCGAGTTGCTCGCGAGTCGGGTGGACGATGCCGAGGCCGGCCTCCAGGAGGCAACGGGTGCAGTCCTCCAGCTGCAGGCGGCCGGGTACCAGCGTCTGGTAGGTCCGGGCAACATCGTCGTCTTCGGCACAGCACTGACTGGGCATCCGGCCCGGTCGAGGGCCGCGTCAACGACCTCAAAGCACTCAAGCGCAGCATGTTCGGTCGCGCGAAGCCACCCCTGCTCCCCAGCGGCTCCCGCTGATCGCAGCCAGCCGCCGCCCCCACGCGGGGACGACGGCTGGTCGACGAACGAGCCGGGAGTGAAGCAGTCACCTGAGCGGCACGACAACGGCGTGCCGGGCGTCCTCCGGGCTGGAAAGGAACACTCTTCGCTGCGGCCGCTCGACGTCCGTGACGACGACTGACATCTCGTTGCCGACCTGAAAGTCGTCCGGCAGACCGGCTGCGGGCCTGCCGTGGACCTCCTTGAAGGGCACCAGTCCCACGACTCCGTCCCCGACGTCAACGAAGGCGCCGAAGGGGAGCACCTTGACGACCGTCCCGCGTAGCGCCTGCCCCATCACCGTGCCGTCGGCGAAGGCCTGGAAGGGGTCGGGCAGCAGCGCGCGCAACGACAACCTGGCCTCCGCATTGTGAGTGTCGAACTGGAGGAACTCGCATGAGACGCGCTGTCCGACCTTCACGACGTCGGTGGGAGCTCCGATGTGCCGCCAGGACAGCTCGGGGATCGTGATGAACCCGACGCCGGGGAACACGGGATGGTCCGGTCCATTGTCCAAGGCCACGAAGACCCCGAACCGCTCGATCGCCGTGATGGTGCCAGAAAGGATCTCGCCGCGGTGCAGTGACTCCAGGAACGCCCAGAGGCCTGGGCTCTCAGACTGCCGATCCATGCCTGTCACCTTGGCACACGCTGTAGGCCGACGGTGCCCCAAATGGCACCGACAACAGACCGTAACGGCCTCGCGATCGGCTTCACGAGTTCCGTGCCTGAACCCAGATGACCTGACAGAATCAACCGTTACACAGCACATCGCAGTGATCGACCCATCACGGCGTCGCTTGCGCTGAGACTCTGCCGAAGCCGCCACGGTGACCTGCGGCGCGACGATGGCATCCCGAAGCAACCCCCTCGCGACGAGTGTCGCAGCGGCGTTCTTGAGTCCCGGACGGTCGCCGCCGGGTGGCCCGGGTGGCCCGGGTGGCGGGCTTCGGGGAAGGTCGCGCTCACGGCGGCCCCGGCCGCGGTGAGGTGCGAGGCCCTCGTGCGGCCGGCCTGCGGCAGGGTGACGAACTCCGCCAGGCCCTCGGCGTGGAGGCGGGCCATGCGCTTCTGGGGCTGCTCGAGGTCGGCCTGTCCGCCGTGCAGCTGGTGGAGCTGCTCGGCGGTGGCCAGCGTGAAGCGGGCGAGCGTCACCAGGACATCGTGGTCGGTCTCCAGATCCCCGTGCACGAAAGCCCTCCTCGCGGGTTTCGTGCACGGGCCCATCCTGTGCTCGGGGAATGAAACCCCGCGTTCAAGAAGGCCCGCCGGGTCCACCGCGGGCTGATTCGCACCCTCGCCTGCGCCGACTGCGGCAGCGTGCCGCGGCCGGCGAGCACCCTGGAGTACGGCCCTGAGGGACAGGTGGAGTGGACCCGCCGCCCGGGCGGCCGCTGCTGGGATTGCCACGAGAAGGAGCGGGAGGCCGAGGCCCGGGTCGGCCACGACTCGCGCGGCTACGACGCGGCGAAGAGGATCAACGGCAGGAAGCGGCACCTGGTGGTGGACACGAAGGGCCTGCCGCTGTTCGTCATGGTCACCCCTGCCGACATGGCCGACCGCGATGCTGCGAAAGAGGTGCTGTTCCGGCTGCGGCTGACGCACCCGGAGACCACCATCGTCTGGGCTGACTCCGCCTACGCCAGTCAGCTCGTGACACGGGCGAAGAAGTACCTGAATCTCACGATCAAGACGGTCAACCGACCCAAGGACGCGAAGGGGGTTCGTGGTTCTGCCCCCGTTGGGGTGGTCAAGCGGTCTCGTGCCCAGGCGATGCGCGCCCGTCGGCACGCCCGCGACGACGAACGCCTCGTCCTGCACTCCGAATCGCTGAGCACCTGGGCCGCGATCACCCTGCCGACCAGGCGCATCACCCGGCGACAGTCCGAACGCCCCGGACAGCCGGCCTCCTGCGAAGCCCGGCGGGACTGATCGTTCTCACGGCTACCACCACCACCGAGGCCTGGTCCCGCCCACGACACTGTCCGGCAACCACTTTGCCACGGCCCCCGACCGCCCGTCAGCGGATCAGGCTGCGCCAACACGGCTTCCCGCCTGATGATGCTGACGGGCATGACCGGAATCGAACTACGGGGCTTTCAGCGGTCCGCCACGTCACGTTCAGGCAAGCGAGTCGTTGCCCGCGTGCCAGTGCCGCACCCATCCGTCGAAGCGCCTGGCTTCGGCGGTCGGCGTCGGCACGGCTCCGACATCGGACACCATCCAGACCTCACCGCGACGGGGTCCTGTCGTCACCAGCAGCCAGAACGACGGTCCGTCCTCGGCGCCGCGGACGACCGACCCATGGTTGAAGACGGCATCGACGCGTGGATCGTAGGCATCGATCGTCTCGTCCTCCTCCCGCACCCACGCCTCTTCCAGGGGGAACTGCTCTCCCGGGCGCCGCGGCCCCGTGCCCGGCCAGCATTCCGGCAGCCATCCCAGCGGCTGAAGACCCTCGTCCTCCGGGGGACCGAGGCCGCTGCCGTTGCCGATCTCCGCGATGAAGGTCCGGTAGGGCTCCGGAAGCGTCACCCGGTTCTCGGCCTCCCAGGCCGCGACTCCATCGTGACCCAGGACCGGCTCGCGCCACTCGGCCGGGAACGCCGAACGCAGGAAGTCGAGCGTGGCCTCGTCGGGACGGTCGTCAGGTGTGGTCATCACGGGAGCATGCTGGCATAGGCGTCCGACATCCTGATCATCGAGTGAGTCCAGCCCGTTCCGGCGAACGGGCTGCCGCAGCCGGGCTGCCGTTCCTCCTCACCACCCCGATCCGGCCTGCCCGACGACCTGTGGTCCTGGCCTGTTCGATTCCTGATCTGGGCAAACACCCTCAGGAGGTTCCGAAACAGGCTCTGACCTTGTTCTTCGTGGTCTGATCCGGTCGCGTTCGGTGATGCTCTCGGGGCGGCGCCGCCTGGCGCTCTGTGTGGGCGCCTCGGTGCCGTCAGGCCGACCGGGCTCCAGTCCGGTCGAGAAGGCTCGTGATTCTCTCCGCGACGACGCCCGGCTGCTCGGCCTGGATGAAGTGAGCCGAGTCGACCTCCTCGAAGCGCCCGTCCGGCAGCGTCTCGACCCAACGCCGCTGGTGCTCGGTGATGGCGGCGTGTTGCCGTTCCCGGCCCTTGGCGGGGCGGGAAGCCGAGAGCAGGACCGTCGGGCACGTCGGGAGGCCGGGTGGTTCGGCGCGGAACCGGGGGATGGCCGCGGCGACGGCTTCGAGCTCCTTCCTCGTCTGCGCGATGCCGGCCGGGACGAAGTCCTCGGCGAGCATGGTCGCGTAGGTGTCCGCCGGGAAGACACGGCTGATGTTTCCGCTGACCATGCGGGCCAGCCTGCGGGAGCGGACGAGCGCCTGCGTCACGCCCATGGCGCGGTCGACCTTCCTGACGGTCTGGTCGAACGTGTCGTAGACGGGCGCGCTCTCCGGTGTCGGATCGAGCAGCAACAGTCCTCGCAGCCGCGGCCCCAGACTCTCCACGGCGCCGCGCGCGACCAGCCCGCCCATGCTGTGCGCAACGAGCACGAACCGGCCGGGGACGACTGCCGCGGCCATGGCGACCAGGTCCGCGACCATGTCGTCGATGCCCAGCCGGGCGGCCGTCCGGCCACTGCGCCCGAAGCCGGCGCGGTCGTAGGCCACCAGTCGCGCCCGATCCGCCAGCAGCGGCAGCACCGGGTCCCAGCAGGTGCGCCCGAGGCCCTGCCCCGCTTCGAAGAGCACCCGGTCAGGCCCGTTGCCGGACTCCTCCACGTACACGGACCGATCGTTCACCCGCACTGCCCGCCCCGATGCCTGACGCATGTTCCCCTCCGCAGGCCACGTTTCCAATATCGATAATAATATCGCTTGTGGGATGGTAGAGCCATGGACACCACCGAACTGCTTCTCCATCCAGTGCGTCTGCGCGTGGTGCACGCGCTTTCCGGCGGCCGGGTGCTGACGACCTCCCAGCTGTGCGAGCGCATGCCCGAGGTCCCGAAGGTGACCATGTACCGGCACGTCGCCCTGCTGGCCGAGGCGGGCTTCCTGGAGGTGGCTGACGAGCAACGGGTGCGCGGCGCCGTCGAGCGGCACTACCGGCTGCGCCAGGACCGTCCCGCCGTCGACGCCGACGCGGCCGCCGCGATGTCGCCGGACGATCACCGCCGGGGCTTTGCCGCCGCCATGGCTGTGCTGATCGCGGAGTTCAACGCCTACCTCGACCGCGACGGCGCCGACCCGGTCGCGGACGCGGTCTCCTACCGCCAGGGCACGCTCTGGCTCAGCCCGGACGAACTCGTCCAGATGACCCACCAGCTGCTCGCGGTGCTGGGCCCCTGGCTGGCCAACCAGCCGGCGCCGGGCCGCGCACCCTACCTCCTCAGTCCCATCCGCTTCCCCGTCGGTCCGACCTTCTCCGACGAAACGCCCAGTTGAAGAAGCGGCTTTGCCTCTGAGCGGAGGCTGAGATCGGCGGCGTACCGCGCGTGGGTGCCGCCGGGGGCCGGCCGGGCCGGCTGGAGTGTCCGCGGTGCGCGGCCGGCCGGGAGGCGGAGGGACCGGGCCTGCGACGCTCAGTCCCGGGCCCGGTCCGGGGTGTGCAGGCGGTCGACCAGTTCCTCGGAACGGGCCCGGTACCGCGCGACCGACGCCATCTTGGTCTCCTCGTAGCCGCGCACCATGTCGGGCAATGAGGCGATCTCGAGGACGAGAGCGTGAACGTCCTCGGCGAGTGCGGTCGAGCCGGCCACGCGTTCGTCCTCGATCCGCCTCACCCGTTCGACGAATCGCAGGTACCTCGTCGCGTGGGCGACGTCCTGGTACGCGATGAGGTCCGGGACGCGGACCTCCAGGAGTCGGGCGAGCTCCGACCCGGGGGCGGCCCCGGACGACGCCAGGACGCGATGGGCCGCGGCGGAGAGGCGGCGTCCCGGTCGCGCCGGAGCGGAACGCCCGTGCAGGAGGGCGGCGAAGGCTTCGGGGTCGGCAACGGCTTGACGGCCGAGGCGGAACGCCTTGAGGTTGGCTTCGGCCTTGACGCCGTTGAGGGTGATCGCCTCCTCGGTGGCGTGTGCCGGGATCGGTAGCCCACCGGTCTGGTAGGCCGCGCCCGTCAGCACGAGATCGGCGAACTGGTCCTCGCCCAGCAGGTCGTCGGCGAGCCCCCGCGCGTCCAGGAAGACGGTGTCTCGGGCTCCTGCCCGAATCCGTTCCTTGAGCGGTTCGGAGGGCGGGAACGACACGTTCGGGTCGATCACCATCGCTCCGGTCGGGACCTCTGAGGTGGAGACGACCGCCACCGTTCGCGCCGGGGCGCTCCCCGACAGGTTTCCGGGTTCCGCAGTCACGAGCAGGTCGCAGCCGAGGTAGAGGTCGCACTCCTCCAGGGCGGCCTTGCCGGCCTGGCCCGTCGGCTTCGTGGTGATCTTGATGTCGGAGACCACCGCGCCGCCCTTCTGGGCCAGTCCGGTCTGGTCGAGGGTTCGGACGTGCAGGCCCACGAGCGAGGCCGCGGTGCCGAGGATCTGCGCGAGGGTGACCACGCCGGAGCCGCCGATGTCGGTGAGATGGATGGTGCCTTCTTCACGGACGTGTCGGTCCTGGAGCGAGGGCCGGGGTCCGGTGGTGTTCCGAGGGGTCACCGCTGTGTTCCTCCGGGTGTGGCATCGCAGGTGGCCGACGGGGAGGGCGCGGCCCGTCGGCCGGCCTGCCGGGAGCGCCGGGCCGCCGAGTGGGGGAGAGGGGCCGGGGCGATGGATCGGGAGCGCCGGGCGCGAGGACCAGTGCCCCCACGAGGTCCGTCCCGGGCCGGGCCGTGATGCCGGCCGCGGCCCGGGGACGGGATCTGACGAGGCGCTACCGGGCGGGCCGCTCGGCTCCGCGGAGCAGGTTGGCGAGAGCCGAAGCGGGGGTCGATCCCCCGCTGCTGTGCCACGCGATGTGACCGTCCGGCCGGACGAGAAGGGCTCCGTCCGCACCGATCCCGAGCAGTTCGGGGCAGCGGCCGTCCGGGCTGGTGACGTCACGCCCGATGACGACGGTCCGTTGCACCATGCCCTCCGCGGGCTCCCCGGGGTCCGTGCAGGAGTCCTCGCCGGACTCCTCGCCGGACCCCGAGCACGGCTCCGCGAGGGAATCCGCCCAGCCGGTTCCCATCGGTCCGGTGATGAGGGTGAAGCCCGGCCCGAGGAGGTCGTGGGTGGACAGCCGTTCCCCGGCGCGCTCGACCCAGGCGTGCGGAAGTCTCGCCCCGGGGACGGCGGTCGGCGTGTAGTCGGTGGCCGAGGGCGGGGGGCCGCCCACGCCGAACACCTGCCGGGCTGCTCCGTAGACGTAGCCGATCTCCTGGTTGAGCGCGTCGAAGTGCGGGCGCTGCCGGGGAACGGCCTCCGCGATCCGCCGGCGTTCCGTCGCGGCGACCGCCGGGTCCGCACTGGCGAGGCGTGCGGCGATCGCGGCCGTCTCGGGCCCGATGCCGACCTCGGCCATCTTGATGGCGTTCAGCATGCTGTGGCGGGCGTTCTCGACGGCGACGGGGCGGCGTTCCCGCTCGTAGCTGTCGAGCAGGGCGTCGGAAGCACGGCCGCTCAGCACGGCGGCGAGTTTCCAGCCGAGGTTGTCCGCGTCGGCGAGGCCGCTGTTCATGCCGAGGCCGCCGGTCGGCGGGAACTGGTGCGCCGCGTCGCCGACGAGGAGGACCCGGCCGACGCGGTAGGTCTCGGCGGTCCGGGCCGTCAGGGTCCACGACCCCACGGAACGGATGTCCACGTCGAGTTCGGTGGTTCCGACGGCGTCCCGGATGATCTGGGCACACCGTTCGGGCGGGTAGTCCTGCGGCGATTCGACAGTCGGGTCGAAGCTCCGCTGGAAGGTCCACCGACGGGCGCCGTCCATCCCGATGAGGACTCCCGGGGAGGTGTCGTTGATCAGCCAGACCAACAGGGCGGGGGCCTGGCGCATCCACGGGGAGAGATCGGCGTGGAAGTAGATGTTCAGCTGGTGCCCGAGGACCGGAGAGCCTTCCATCGCGATGCCGAGCCCGTCGCGCGTGCTCCCGACCGCTCCGTCCGCCGCCACGACGTAACGGGTGCGCAGGACCTGCCGCCCGCCCGCGCCTTCCAGGGTGACGTCGACGGTGTCACCCTGGTCCGTCACCTCGACGACGGTGGTGTCGTAGTGGATGGTGGCCGCGCCCTGGGCGAGGACCGCGTCCAGGAGGTGCCGTTGCACCCGGTCCTGGGCGCAGGAGACGAGTTGCTCGGCGGAGGCGTGGGCCCGCTGGGTGAGCGAGCTCCGGGTGCCGTCCGCGAAGTCGATCCGGCCCAGGGGCTCACCGGCAAGGGTCTGCTTCCACAGGATGGTGCCGGCCTGGGCCGGTTCGACGGCGTCCGCCCGGACGGCGTCCGCGATGCCCCAGGCGCGGAACAGTTCCATGGACCTGGTGTTGACGACGTGGGCCCGGGGGTGCGGGTTGATCCCGCCGTACTGTTCGCAGACGACACTGCGGACGCCGTGACGGCCGAGGACGAGTGCGGTGGCCAGGCCCACGGGACCGGCTCCGATGATGACGACCGGGGCGTCGATGTCCGTCATGCGCGCCTGACCAGGTCGGCGAGGGCCTCACCGGATTCGAAACGTCGCACCAGGTCGGCGGGGTCGAATTCGACCCCGATCGGGTCGGCTTCGAAGTCCCCGGACCGGAACCACTCGTCGAGCGCCTCCGCGGTGGCGAAGTTGTCGATCTGGAGCTCGATGTGATTGCCGTCGGGGTCCTCGAAGTACATCGAGGTGGTCGGCCCGTGGTTGATGCACCAGAAGGGGTCGATGCCGCTGCCCTTCAGCCGCTGGTACGTGTCGAGCAGGTCCTTGATCGTCGCGTAGGCGAACGCCACGTGGTGAAGGCCGGTGTGGGCGTCCGACGGGCGCTCGGACGCCCCGGTGGCGACCAGCGCGATGCGGTGGTGCTCATCGTCGTAGGTCAGGAAGGCGAGGGCCTCGTTGGCGAAGGTGATGTGGCCTTCGAGGACGTGCACGTACCAGTCGGTCATGGCCGGGAGGCGGCCGGTGCGCAGCACGACGTGGGCGAGTTTTTCGGGAGAAGCCATGGAGTGGCGCCCTCCTTTTCGAGGGCACGACAGCCCTCTTGGCTGCCATGCAAGAGAAACCTAGGCATCCTCTTGTATGGCAGTCAAGAGGTGGTTTTCAGCGCGCCGCCGCGACCGCGACCAGCGCCTCCATCAGCAGGTCGATGAGTTCCTCGGCCGGCCGGTCCGGCCGCCGGGCGCTGACCAGCAGCCCTTCGAAGAGCACGTGCGCGACGTCCGCCACCGGCGCGACGTCCGCCCCCTCGGGCAGTCTGCTCGCGACGGCCGCGAGCAGGCGGCCCTCCAGCCACTCCTGCATGCGGGAGTAGGCGTCGGCAAGGGCCGGCGACTCGCCCATGCGGTCGTACGCCTCCCGGTGGAGCCCGCGATGGGCCTCCAGGTCGACGAGGAACGTCACCAGCTGCCGCCGGGGATCGCCCCCGATCGCCGGATCCGCCTCGACGCGTTCCCGCTCGCGCAGGAACAGGCGGTCCAGCGCGGCGGCGAACAGTTCATCCTTGGTCGGGAAGTACCAGCGCACGGCGTTCGCCGCGACGCCCGCCGCCTTGCCGACCTCGGCCAGGCTGGTCCCCTTGTACCCCTGGGCGGCGAATAGTTCCCAGGCGCTGTCGACCAGGACGGCCTCGCGCTCGGCTTTCGGGATCTGTTGACGGTTCCTTGGCATGGCAGCCAAGCCTAGGCGGCACCCCCGCGCCCCCATCCACGGCCCCGCCCCCGCCCCGGCCGCCCTTCGCTCGCGGCTCGGAACAACCGGAACCCGACGATCGATGGGCTCTTGACTCCGAAGCGAGAAAGCTCTTGTCTATGAAACAAGGCGGTTGTGGGCGCCGAGCCGGCCGCGGTTCGCGTCGATCCACCGGACGAGGACATCCCGCGGCCGGGGGCGAGGTGCAGATGGTCCGCCAGGTCGCGCACCCGCGCCGCGTCGGCGGGGAAGCCCACGGCGAGCCGCGAGGCGAGGCCGTCGACCTGGCGCGGACGTGCACGGGACCGGACCGCCATCCGCGGCAACGGCGACGGCGACGGCACATGGTCCGGCGACCGGTGGTGGAGTGGTCCACCGCAGGTCTCGGAGCCGCTCCGGCCGCATTCCCCTTCCTCAAGAGCGCCGGAATTCCCGCTGTACGGGTCGGTTCCTCCCCTCCTGCGGCCCGCCACAGCCACCGGCAGCGGACAACCCGCGAGCGGGGTCGACTCGAACACTTCCGTGCCATCGGGCCACCGCTCCGGACGAGCGGCTGTTTCCGGGACACGACCCCTGCGGCCGGATCCGTCATCTGTGCGACGATCGAATCAGAGCGTCATCGATTCGGAGCTGCTCGAACGCCGGCGGGTACCGATCGCGTCACGGGTGTGCCGACGCGCTCCGGGGTGGAGGCAGCCGTGCCGCAGGACGTCGAGTTCGCGCTTCCCTGGCCGCTGCGGAGCAGCCCCCACCTGCCACGTGCCCGGGAGCATTCCCTGGCGTGGCTGGAGGGGTACGGCCTGCTGGACGGGCGGACGTTCACCCCCGCCGAGTTCGCCGACTGGCGGCTGGCCGAACTCGCCGCGTTCTTCTTCCCCGAGGCGACGGGTGAGGGCCTGGAACTGGCCACTGATCTGATGGGCTGGTACTTCGCCCCCTTCGACGACCGGTTCGACGGCTCGTTGGGGCGGCGCCCGCGGCAGGCGGCCGCCGTCTGCGAGGAACTCGCCGCGGTGCTGTCGGCGCCGGGCGTGGTACCGGGAGCGGGCGCGTCGTCGACGACCCGCGCGTTGGCCGACATCTGGCGGCGCGGTTGCCGGGGAATGAGCGAGGCGTGGCGGGTGCGCGCCACGTACGACTGGCACGGCTATCTGGCCGCGCACCTCGCGGAGACGGTGGACCGCCACCACGGGCGGGCGGTGGACGCGGACGAGTGCGTGCGCAGGCGGGGGTTCGCCACGTCCTCCTTCGTGGTGATCGACCTGATCGAGCGGGTGAGCGGCTTCGAGGTTCCGGCCCTCGTGTGGCACGCCCCGGTGCTCGGTGAGCTGCGGAGCCTCACGGCGGAGATCATCGGGATGTCCAATGACCTGTGTTCGGTGGAGAAGGAGGCGGCCGCGGGGGACGAGGGGAGCAATGTGCTCCTCGTCCTGGAGCGGGAGCGCGGGATCGGCAGGGCGGAGGCGGTCGAGGAGGTGGTCGGCGCGATCGCGCGCCGCGTCGCGCGGTTCGCCGTGGTGGAGGAGCGGGTGGCCGATCTCGACTCCCTGTTCCCCGGGGGCGGGGACGGGGCCGTGGGCGTGCGGCGCCTGGTGACGGGGCTGCACGATCTGGTGCGCGGCGACTACGCGTGGGAGCGGATGTCCGGCCGCTACCGGACCGCGCCCACGCGGTGAGACCGTCGGCGCCCGGGCCGGTCAGCGCCGTTCGACCAGGCGCATCCGCGGGTCCGCGGGCCGCAGGGTGGTGGACAGCGCGCACCGAAGGGGCCGGTCCGTGACGGGGAGCAGGCGCCATCGGGCGGTGATCTCCGCGAGCGCCAGGACGGCCTCGGTGCGCGCGAAGCGCTCGCCGATGCACATGCGGGCTCCGGCGCCGAAGGGGAGGTAGGCGTCGAGCGGGGCGCGGGGGTCCTGCCAGCGGTCGGGGCGGAACTCGTCGGGGGCCTCGAAGAGGCCGGGCCGCCGGTGGATGAGGTACGGGCTGTAGGCGAGCATGGTCCCGGCGGGCAGCCGTACCGCGCCGATCTCGCCGTCGGAGGTCAGGGTCCGGGTGAACAGCCAGCCGGGCGGATACAGCCGCAGGGTCTCGGTGATCACCCGCCCGGCGAGTTCCAGCGAGGGCAGGCGCTCGAAGGTGACCGGGCCCCGGGCCCGTACGCGGTCCACTTCCTCGTGCAGGCGCCGCTCGACGCCGGGGGCGCGGGCGAGGAGCGCCAGCGCGAACGCGAGGGTACTGGCGATGGGATCGGCACCGGTGACGAAGAAGGTGACGACCTGGTCCGTGAGCTCCTCGTCGCTCAGGACCCGGCCGTCCGGCGGGGCGGTCTCGAGGTCACGGGCGGCCATCAGCGAGCCGAGCAGGTCGCGGTGGTCGCTCCCGTCGCGCCGCCGCTCCGCGATGATCGCCTCCACCGAGCCGCGCAGGCGCACGCGTGCCCGCCGGTAGCGCCGAGCGGACGGGGTGGGCACCCGCGCCAGCGGTGCCGGGGTGATCACCTGCCGGACGAGGCCGCCCATGATGTCGCCGAGGTCCCGCAGCATGTCCCGCGTGACGGGCGCGGGCAGCGAGGCGGAGAACATGGTGGCGAGGGCGACCCGGGCGGTCAGCGTGGTCAGCTCGGCCTGTACGTCGATGACTCGGCCCTCCCGCCACGAGTTCAGGGTCTCGTCGGCCAGGTCCGCCATGACGGCCGCGTAGCCCGGGAACCGCTCCCCGTCGAAGGCCGGCCTGCACAGTCGGCGCTGGCGCCGGTGCAGGCTGTGCGGGCAGGTGCCGAGCCCGTTGCCCAGGACATCACGCAGGCGTTCGAACAGCGGGCCGCCCTTGTCGAAGGTGTCGTCGTGCACCAGGACGTGCCGGAGCAGGTCGGGGTCGCACACCATCACCACCGTCCGCGGCCCCAGGCGCAGCCGCACCAGGTCCCCCCGGGCGGGCAGCGACGCGACGAAACGCAGCGGATCGCGGACCAGCGCCGGCGCGTGCCCCAGTAGCGGGACGTACCCGGAGGCCAGTGGAAGCGACGCGACACCGCCCATACCTGCCTCCTTCCCGCTTCCCGGGCCCGCAGTCCCGTGGACTCGCGAGCGGTCACGACCCGGGCGGTTCGTTGTGGGCCCGGTCGTCGGCGACCCTGTCCGGCTGGGCCTCGACCAGGCTGCCCGCGCCGATCGCGAAGTACATGCCGTGCCACCACTGCTCCATGACCAGCGCGGACATCGGCTCGCTGAAGCGGCGTTCGAAGTCGGCCTCGTGCCCGGCCCGCATGAACCGGACGAAGTGCCGGCAGTAGGCGCGGTCCATGTGGGGCAGAAAGGCCGCGGGGGAGATTCTCCCTTCCCTCAGCAGCCACGGGACGACAAACTCGTACTCGACGATGCCCATGGGCAGGTCGCCGCGCGCGACGGCGTCGCAGATCACGGTGTGCAGCCCGACGGTGCCGGTGTGCCGGACGCCGTCGACCTCGACGTCGAACGGTAGGTCCCGCCTCGGGACGTCGACGCGGGGGGTACCGACCGGGACGGTGGGGGTCAGGTCCTCGGTGTAGCAGTCCGCGAGCCGGCCCGAGGCGTACAGGTCCCGTTGCTGCGCGACACGGGACAGCTGCGCCGCGAGGGAGTAGTAGCGCCACACGTCGTGCCGGTGGTTGGTGAGCACCCACACGGGTACGGCCATGACCGCGGTGCACGCCGCGTAGCGTTCGGGGCGGATGCCGCCGGTCTCCGTCCAGTGCGTGTTGACCATCCACACGGTCCGCTCGTAGGCGTCCAGCATGTCGGTCATGACGACCGAGCCGCGGGTCAGCGCGAGGACCGACTGGCCGCATTCCTGGAAGCGGAGGTCGGGGCCTATGTCGACCCAGTCGGCGACCATGCCGGTCGGCATCATGTCGTCGCGGCCGGCGTGGTCCGGCAGGAATGACAGGTGGTAGGTGAAGTAGCCGCTGTCCGACGCCTTCATGTCGCGCCAGGTGTCCCGGTCCCGGTAGACCCACGTGGCCAGGCCGCTCGACGGCGTCTCGTGGGCGTCGGCCTCGTCGTGCCGCTTGACGTCGAAGAAGGCGAGGTCGGCCGCCACGTGCGCCCGCCGGGCCACCAGGTCCGCAGGGAGGTCCGGCACGTCCCACAGCGAGAGGATCTCGTGCTGCAGATCGTGGCCGCCCGCCCGCGCGTACGCGGTGTCGATGTTGTACTCGAGATAGAAGCCGTAGATCAGGATGGCGACGTAGTCCTGGCGCCAGTCGTCGTAGACGGCCGGCATCATGCCACCGCCCCAGGCGCCCGCCGCGAGGTTCGGATACGCGCCACGCCCCGGAACCCGAACTCTTCCGTGAACGCGGCCCAGTCCGGGGAAACGCACGTCGGAAGCTGCGACTTGGTGGACCGGCCGGCGTTCTCCCCCCGCCGGGCCCGGGCGAGCAGCGCCCCCACCGGATCCGCGCCGGCGGTGAGCGGGACGAGTCCGACCTGGCCCGACGCGGTGAAGCCGGAGCCGCTGCCACGGATCTCACGGATCTCACGGATCTCCGCGAGCAGGTCCCGCCCGTGTTCGACCGTCTCGGCGCACTCCGTCATCCAGGGCGCGAACTGTCGGCCCCAGGCCGCCGGGTCGCTCCTCATGGCGGCGAGGGTTCCCTCCGGGTCGTACACCCAGCCGCCGGGACGGTGCGACCCCGGCTCGTCGGCCAAGCGGCGGCGCACCGCGTCGACGTGAGCCGCCAGGGGGGGAACCGGCCGCACGCTCGCGGGTCCACAGCACATCGAGGGGTACCGGCGAGCCGGGCCCGGCGCGGTACCGGGCGTGGACACGCTCGGCCAGGGGTTCGAGGACACCGTGCTCACCCACCGGGTCATCGAGTGCCCGGGCCACAGGCTCCTTCGGATGCCGGCCCGGCGGGAAGGAGCCGGGCCCGCTCCGGTGGGGGTCGGCCGGCTCGGGTGGATCCCAGGTCACGATGAGCCTCCTCCGAGCAGGTCCGGACGGGGCAGGTCCGGACGCGCGTCCCCGGGCCGGCCTCCCCCGTGCCCGCGGACCGCAACGGCCGCTTCGCCGGCCCCGCCCGTGAAGTCGTCCAGGGTGACCCGATGCGGTGACCTCGCCCCTCCCCAGGATGACCCGGCTGTCCGGCGATCGCACCTCACACACCGGCCTCCTCGTACCGAGGGCGGCCGGCTCCAGGCAGCCTTGGCGAGTTCGAGGAGGCAGAGCACTGGTTGGAGGCAGTCCTGGCGCTGCCGCCGGAAGACCGACCGCATGGCGCGGCGCCCGCCGGCGCGTGACCGGGGACCGGGCGGACACTGAGGGCGTGGCCGCCGCGGCGGCGGACCTCGCGGCCGGCGCGAATGTCGTGGTCGGGCTCCTGGAGCGCCTTGCCGAGGCCTCGCCGAGGCTTTGCCGTGCGGCGCCGACGGCCGGCGCGTCGCGAGGGTGCGGCGGGTCGGTGGCGCCGTACGGCTACGCATTCTCGACACCGAGGGAGCCGTCCACCAGCGCGGTTGGCCCGCCGACCTCACCCCGCACACCGCGATCTCCGTCACCGACCCCGACGGAGCCGAGCACCACCTGCTGCTGGAGATCGCCGACGGCCGGGCCCGGCTGATCCCCGCCGACGCGGGCAAGGCCGAAGTCGCCTTCACCCGGGCCCAGTTCACCCTCTGGTACGCCGGGGCCCCGCACAGCGTGGTGGCGGCCCGGCTCGCGGACGTGCGCCGACCAGCACGAGGGGGAACCGCCGACCGACCCCGGCAAGTTCACACCCCCCGCAGAGGCGGTCGCCCAGTTCAAGGAGGCCGAGGAGAAGCTCGACGCCGCCCGCACCCAGCGCGACTCCGCCGCCCGTACGGCACTCGCGGCCATCAAGGCGCCGGTGGAATCCGCCCCCGCGATGCCGAGCGGGGAAAACGGTCGCCGAGGACGAAGGCGGCGGGCCAGGACTCGCTCAGTACCTTGCCGAGCAGGGGGTGGCTGGACTCCAGGACCTCGCTGCGGCGGACCGAGCCGTCCTCGTCGATCCGTTGGCCGCCGAGGACGACGGGGGCGCGCAGGACGTCCTCGCCCCAGGGGCCGATGGCGTTGCCCAGCAGGCCCTCGAAGAGGTGGCCGTCCAGGTCGTCGCGGTGGACCCGCTGCACGAAGTCGTCGATCACGGCCGCCCGGAGGTGGACCCAGGCGAGGTAGACCACCGTGCGTCCGTCGTCCAGACGGATCGGGAGGCGGACTTTGAGGAAGTTGCCGATGCCCTCCGCGACGATGATCGCGCCCGTGTCGGACTTCACCCGGCGCTTGCGCTCCTCCTCCGGGAGCTGGGCGACCAAGTGGGGCAGGGCCAGGTCGAAGCCGGGGCGCTCCGGGTCGAGGTGGCCGCCGCAGTCGCGGACGGCACCGTGGACGTGGGCATTCGGTTGAACGGAGGCGGGAGAGAGATCGAGCCGGGCCGTCGGGTAGCTCGGCTCGCCCCCGCCCGCCGGTACCGGAAGCAGCAGCGCGTAGAACCGTACTGCCGTGAACGTCGTCGGCTCGGGCAGTCCGAGCGCCGCCATCGCCGCCGAAGCGGCCTCGTGGCGCTCACCGTTGACGCGGACCTCGGCCCGCATCGCGCCGGGGCCACCGCCGTAGAAGACCTTGATGCCGTTGAGGAAGGACGATTCCAGGTCCCTGGTGAACGAGTCCGCGATCCGGTGCAGCACGTTCGCTTCCAGCAGCGCGCCCTGCAGCCGCCGGTTCTCGTCGACATCGCGTCCGAGGCCGGCCGCGCCGGACGTGATCATGTGCCAGCCGGGCACGCCACGCTCGTCGTCGTGACCCGCGTGGTCCGCGAAGTGCTCGCGGCGGTCGAGGAGTTCCAGCAGGCAGGCGCCTGCCGTCTGCACCCACGTGTTCGCCGCGTCCTGTGGATCGGCGGACATCGGCACGACGCAGTCCGTGAAGCACGGCACGTCCGGCTGGAGGCCGACGTCCGGCAGCGCGACGAGGTCGTAGTGGTGGCCGCCCCCGTGGTGCGGCGGGGCTACGGCCACGGCCCAGCCTTGTGGGCTGATCAACGAGTTCCCCTTGAGCTGGGCGCCCCGTGTCACGCCGGGCGTGAACTCTTCGAGCCCGGCCCTCACCAGCGCGAGGAACTCCAGGTCGGGCAGCCGGTTTGCCGGCGGTTCCTCTTTGCGCGCACGACGTCGTATCCAGGACACCCGGGGATGGTACTGGGCCCAGCCGCCCGGGCGGCGCCCGGGCTTGGGCTCCGGAGATTCCCGGCACCCGGAACGGTAGGCCTGCTTCTTCCTGGCACGTGACTTCCCCTCCCTCCAGGCTGCGGTCACCGAGCAAACGGGGCGGACGGCCGCCCTCATGGACCGTGGTCGGGGGCCTGCCGGTCGAGCGGACGGCGCGATGCCATTGGCGGCCGGCGTACCGGTTTTGGAGTATCGCGACAGTGACCTGGAGCTCGGGGTCGTCCATGCGGAGCGGGAGGACCTCTCCCGGGCGCTGAACCGGTACCGCCGGTCGTGGACGCCCTCATCGACCAGACGGACCAGCCGCCACCGGAGGTCTGACGTCTGCTGCTGCCCGTGGCCACGTCGACCAGGACCGTGCCCGGCCCCGGCAGCGCGGGGGGCTCATCGCACCGCCGCTGATCGGTGCCGTTGTGGTGAGTCGACGGAGGGTTGTCCGTCGGTGGGAGGCTGCTGCCCGACGTCGAGCCCTCCGCGGAGCCCGACGTCGGGACTGCGAGGGACGCCTACGGGTGGTAGAGGGCACGGGCACGTGTCATGTCGGTAGGCCCGTCCTGGCCGATGCGGAAGAAGTGGTTCACCTGCCATGCCTGCGTGCCGCGGGCCTGCCGGTTGGCCGTGGTCACCCACGGCGGGTAGACACGGAATCCGCGTTTCCCGCCGGAGCCGTTGCGGGAGACGATGCCGCGCTCGCACAGCACCTCGCGCGGGAACACGAACTGCCCGAAGCCGGTGTCGTCGCGGCTGCTGACGACGAAGAGATCCACCTCGTCCTCGGCGTCGAAGGGCCGGATCGGTCCCTCCTCGGACCGCTGCCACACGGTGACGAACTGGCCCACCTTCGTCGGGGTGGTCCTGGCCACGCGGAACCGGACCGAGCGGCCGTCGACCATGAATCCGCAAGCCGCGTATTCGGCGCTCTCCGCTTCGGCCACCGGCAGCGAACAGACGAACCGGCACGGGTCGTACGCCAGCGCCTTCGCCGCCAGCAGGTCACCGTGAAGCCCCGCCCACGGCTGATTCGTCACCATCCCGCCATCCTGCCATCGCCGACCGGTTCTGAACGCCCGGGCGGGGCGGGAGGCGCCGGATGTCCCCTGAGCCCTCGCCTCCCGGCTGTCCTGGCGGGGCCGGTACACCCCGCCGCCCTCGGCCGGCAGTTCGGGGGAGGGGAGGAGGTCGAGCGGGCCGCTCGGGGGCCGGTTCAGAGGAACAGGGCGACGATTCCGGCGAGCAGGCCGGCGGCGATGCCCAGGACCGCTACGGCCATGAGCCCGACGAGGGCGCTGGTGAGCAGGGCGCTGCCGTCCGGGGCGCGGCCGCGCCAGGCGGTTGTCAGCAGCCAGCCGGCCGACACGGCGCCCAGGACGAGGATCATGGCGGCGGCGATGCCGTACTTGATGGCGGGTGACGCCGACGGTTCGTGGGCCACGCCCTTGGCCAGCCGTACCGGAAGCAGGGTGCCGGCCGGGTGCTTTCGGCTCGTGTCGTGTACCACGATGGGCCGGGCCTGGTCCGCGCCGCCGCCGGCGGGGGTGAAGCGGCCCCGGCAGTTGGTGCCGTCGTTGTAGCCCTCGCTGTCGGACACCTCGTAGCACTCCTCCACCACGACGACGCCGTCCGGCGGGCCCAGTCCCATGGCCGCGCTGATCCGCTGCGCGGTCAGTGTCCAGGCCAGCCATGCCGCTCCGGCGAGGAGCGCCACCGCCAGTACCCCCGCCGCGATCCGCGTCGCCGTCCGCATCCTCGCCGCCTCCCTCCCCGCATCCGCGCCCGCTCGGCGGACCGGGGCCCGCTTTGGCCAACTGAGGATGTCAGCAACGGAGTTGGCGTGCAATTCCTGCACCTCCCGAATGATTCCGGGGTCACGATCCCCGGCCGCCAGGCCGCCCCGAGGTCCGGCGTTCCCGCCGCAGCGGAGGCCGTCGGGGGCGCGGACCATCCCGGAAATCCGGGGTCGTGTGGTGGTGTGGCCGTTGGTGCCGGGTGTTCAGCCGCAGGTGCTCAGTATCTCGCCGAGCCTGATCTTCTCCGGTTCGGTGACGTTCAGCCCGTAGCGGCTTGACGTGGGTCCAGGCGCGGGAGCAGGAGCGCCAGTGCGACCGCAGCGGCGGCCGCCCACAGGTCCGGGCCCTTGTCGGCCTTGCTCCGGTTCGAGGCCGCGGACACCGCGAGCAACTGCGAGTGGGTCAGGTCGTCGGCGAAGGCGCGGCGCTCGTCCGTGGTCCAGGTGTCGGCACCGACTGGCGGAGAGGGGGCGTTCCGATCGCGCGGCATTCCGGCAGGCAGTCAACCACCTCGTGGGCTCCCGCTCGCAGCGGGGCTGACGAGCTGTGCCGTCTGCCCGTAGTCGGGGTGAACCGGCCGACCCGATGGCGGTGGGTGATCTGGCGCTGACGGTGAAGGTCGTGCGGCGCCGGCCCGAGACCGGCACTCCCGGGGCCGACGATCCTGCGGCCTCTGTTCCTGCGGCCTCTGTTCCCGTGGCCGGTGTGAGCTTCCTCCGCTGCGCGGGAGGTGCTGATTACCTGGTCAGGGTGGGTGCGGGTGGTTCGACGGCCACCGGTTCGGCCGTCGCCTGGTCGGCGTAGTACTTCGCCTCGTACTCGTCGGGGCTGAGCCAGCCGAGCCGTTTTTGGATACGGCGGGTGTTGTACCAACCGTCGATGTAGGCGAACAGGGCCAGGTCGGCGTCAGTGCGGGTCGCAAAGGCGGTCCGACGCACGCACTCGGTCTTCAACACGCTCCAGAAGTTCTCCGCCAGGGCATTGTCGAACGAGTCGCCGACGGTGCCCATGCTCGCCTCAATTCCGGCTTTGAGCAGGCGAGTTGTGAGCTTAATGGACGTATATTGACACCCGTGGTCGCTGTGATGGATCAGCTTGCCCGGTTCGATGGGTCGGCCGTGCAGGGCGTATTCCAGGGCCGTGAGGACGAGGTCGGCGTCCGCGCGCTCCGAGGTGTGCCAGCCCACGATCCGGCGGGAGAAGGCGTCGCGGATCGTGGCCAGCCACCACGGGCCCTCGCCGGTCGGGATCAGCGAGATGTCGGCTACCCACAGCCGGTTCGGGGTGTCGGCGGTGAAGTCGCGCTGGACCAGGTCCGGGGCGAGGTCGGCCGCCGGGTCGCGGCGGGTGAAGGAGCGGGGCCGGCGCGGGCTGACGCCCTGCAGTCCGGCCTGGCGCATCAGGCGCTCGACCCGCTTGCGGCCCACGCAGGTGCCCTCGCGCCGCAGGACGGCGTGGACGCGCGGGGAGCCGTAGGTTTCGTCGGAGTCGGCGTGGATGCGGCGGATGTGCTCGGTCAGCTCGGCGTCGTGGCGCTTGCGCTCGCAGGGCTCGGCGGCCTCGCGGCGCCAGCGGTAGTAGGTGGAGGCTGGGATGTGCAGCTCCCGGAGGACGGGCTCGGCCCCGAAGCGGTCCTGGTGCTCGTCGATGAGCTTCAGTACCGTCGCCGGGTCGGGTCGGTGAAAGTCGGCCCGGGGCGCGGTTCC
>NZ_JBHUAF010000084.1:0-26957 GCF_042789895.1 Kitasatospora sp. NPDC056783 | reverse complement strand
AGTACGACCCAGTACGAGGACGCTTCGCCGGCACGCCCAGCCGGGCGCCCGACGCCGCGCGCTGATCCGACGCGAATTGTGAGACACGGCCTAGGGCCAAACCCTCTCTCTCCGGGAGAGGACCCGGGCCCCCGTCGCCCCGCGGCGGGCGCGACACCTCAGGCCAGCGGGCCGGTGACCCGCTCGACCGCCCGCACCAGCTCGCCGGAGGCGACCAGCGCCGCGGCGGCCTCCAGATCCGGCGAGAGGAAGCGGTCGCGGCCGGCGCCGCCGACCCCGGCCTCCCGGGCGGCGGCCAGCGCGGCCGCGGTGGCCGGGGCGAGCCCGCCGGCCGCGTCGGCCTGCTGACGGATCTCCAGCGCGCGGGCGGCGGCGGTGAGTTCGACGGCCAGGATGCGGCCGAGGTTCGCCACCGCCTGGCGCAGCTTGCGCGCGGCCGACCAGCCCATCGACACGTGGTCCTCCTGCATCGCGGAGGACGGGATCGAGTCGACCGAGGCCGGGACGGCGAGCCGCTTGTTCTCGCTGACCAGCGCCGCCTGGGTGTACTGGGCGATCATCAGGCCGGAGTCGACGCCCGGGTCGTCGGCCAGGAAGGCCGGCAGGCCGTGCGAGCGGGCCTTGTCGAGCAGCCGGTCGGTGCGGCGCTCGGAGATCGAGCCGAGGTCGGCGGCGGCGATGGCGAGGAAGTCCAGCACGTACGCGACCGGGGCGCCGTGGAAGTTGCCGTTGGACTCCACCCGGCCGTCCGGCAGCACCACCGGGTTGTCCACCGAGGCGGCCAGCTCACGCGAGGCGACCAGCCGGGCGTGCGCCAGGGTGTCCCGGCCGGCGCCGGCCACCTGCGGAGCGCAGCGGATCGAGTACGCGTCCTGGACCCGCGGCGCGTCGTCCTGGTGGTGGCCGGTGAGGCCGGAGTCCTTGAGGACGGCGAGCATGTTGGCGGCGCTGAGCGCCTGGCCCGGGTGGGGGCGGATCGGGGCGTGCAGTTCGGGGGCGAGCACCTTGTCGGTGCCGAGCAGCGCCTCCAGGCTCATCGCGGCGGTGATGTCGGCGGTGGTGAAGAGCCGCTGGAGGTCGGCGATGGCCATCACCAGCATGCCGAGCATTCCGTCGGTGCCGTTGATGAGGGCCAGGCCCTCCTTCTCCAGCAGCTCGACCGGCTCGATCCCGGCGGCGGCGAGCAGTTCGGCGGCGGGCTTCTCCACGCCGTCCGGGCCGGTGGCGGTGCCCTCGCCCATCAGGACCAGCGCGCAGTGCGACAGCGGCGCGAGGTCACCGGAGCAGCCGAGCGAGCCGAACTCCCGCACCACCGGGGTGATGCCCGCGTTGAGCAGGGCGGCCATGGTCTCGGCGACCAGCGGCCGGACGCCGGTGCGGCCGGAGGCCAGCGTCTTCATCCGCAGGAACACCAGCGCGCGGACCACCTCGCGCTCGACGGCCGGCCCCATGCCGGCGGCGTGCGAGCGCACCAGCGACCGCTGGAGCTGGGCGCGCAGTTCGGGGCTGATGTGGCGCACGGCGAGTGCGCCGAAGCCGGTCGACACCCCGTAGACGGGGCGCGGCTCGGCCGCGAGGGCGTCGATCCAGGCGCGGGCGGCCGCCATCTCGGCCAGCGCGTCGGGACCGATCTCGACCCGGGCGTTGCCCCGGGCGACGGCCAGCACGTCCTCCGCGCTGACGTCGGCCTTGCCGACCAGGACCAGCGGAGCGTCGGGGGCCACAGCACTGTGCATATCCATATACACCATCACATCAGGTGAATGAAGATATGACAACAGGTGCTCGCCATCCGGATTCTCCCCCCTCCGGACAACCCCCGGGCCCCCGAGCCCCCTCCCCTCCGCTACCTCGTCAGCTCCGCCTCGATCAGGTCCGCCGCCCGGGTGGTGCCGCCCTCGGCCCGGCCGGCCGCGGACAGCTCCCGCAGCCGGTCGGCCACCGCCGGATCGCCGACCAGCTCCAGCAGGGCGGCGCGCAGCGCCTCGGCGGTGGCCTCCCCGGTGTCCAGCCGGCGGGCGACGCCGAGTCCCACCAGGGCGTCCGCGTTGGCGAACTGGTCGGCGGCCTGCGGCACCGCGATCATCGGCACGGCGTGGAACAGTCCCTCGCTGGAGCCGCCCATGCCCGCGTGGGTGACGAACGCGTCCGCCTGGGAGAGCACCGACAGCTGCGGCACCCAGCGGTGCACCTCGACGCCGTCCGGCACCTCACCGAGCTCGGCGAGGTCGGTGTGCCTGCCGACCTGGAGCACGGTGTGCCAGCCCGGCAGCCCGCCGAAGGCCTGCACGCAGGCCCGGTAGAAGGCGGGCCGGTGGGTGAAGGCCGAGCCCAGCGAGACCAGCAGCACCTTCCCGGCACCGGCCGGCCGCCGCCACTCCCCCTGGTGGGCCCGGTCGCCGAAGCAGGGCCCGACGAAGCTGACGCGCCGTTCGTCGACCCGGTCGGCGTTGGGCTGGAGGGCGCGCGGGATCAGCGCGATCGCCCGCTCCGGGCGGCCCTTGAAGGCCTCCACGTCGCGCTGCGCCGCGCCGGCCTCGGCCAGCCAGTCGGCGAACCGGCGGTGGTGCTCGGGCCCGCCGGGGCCGTTGCGGATGGCCTCGAAGACCTCGGCCATCTCCTCCTCGACGCCCTCCCAGCCGACGAAGGCGGGCGACAGCTGCACCACCGGCACCCCCAGCCGCTCGCCGAGCGCCCGCCCGGCGAAGCCCGCGATGTCGCAGAGCACCAGGTCCGGCCGGTCCTCCTCGAACACCTCCAGCAGGACGGGCCACATCGACAGCGCGTCGTCCAGGAACACGTCCTGGATCGCCACCGGGTCCTGCGGCCAGCCGTCCGGGTCGTCGGCGAGCGGCAGCCTCGTCGGGTACGGGACGAAGGCCGCGCCGGTGGACTCGACGGTCTCGCGGAAGGACGGGTCGTTGACGTAGCTGACCCGGTGCCCCCGGGCCACCAGCTCGGCGATCACGGCGAGGCCGGGGTTGACGTGTCCGTGGGCCGGGACGGAGACCATCAGGATGTGTGCGGGGCGGTTCACGGGCACCTCCGGGGACGATGAATGAGACGAGACGTTCCGTCTCGTTGTGTCGAGAGGAGACAATACGTCTCGTCTCGCCATCTCGTCTAGGATTTTCTCCATGACCTCCCGAACCGGCCCCGACCCGGCCCGCCGCAGCGAACGCTCGCGCACCGCCGTCCTCACCGCCGCCGCCGAACTCGTCGCCGAGATCGGCTACGGCAAGCTGACCATCGAGGCGATCGCCGCCCGCGCCGGGGTCGGCAAGCAGACCATCTACCGGTGGTGGCCGTCGAAGGGGGCCGTCGTCTTCGACGCCCTGCTCGCGGTGAGCGAGCACGAGGGCGGCCTCGCCCTCCCCGACACCGGCGACCTCGCCGCCGACCTGCGCGCCGTCCTGCGTCCCACCAGCGACGAACTCGCGGACCCGGACACCGACCGCACCTACCGCGCGCTGGTCGCCGAGATCCTCAACGACCCGGCGCTGCACACCGAGTACCGCACCCGCCTGCTGGACCCACTGCTGGACGTCACCCGCGACCGGCTGCGCGGCGCCCGCGAGACCGGCGAGCTCGCCCCCGACGCCGACCTCGACCTGGCCGTCGAACTCGTCTACGGCCCGCTCTACTACCGCTGGCAGTACCGGCTCGGCCCGCTCACCCACGAGCACGCCGACCGCCTGGTCGACGCCGCGCTACGGGCCCTCGGCCCGTCGGCCACCACCGCCTGAACCGGCGCCCGGACGCCTCAGCCGGCCGGCGGCGAGGCCGGCCCCGCCAGCGCGACCGCCACCAGCGCCCGCAGGGCGCAGGCCGCCTGGCCCAGCGGGAGGGTGGCGTCGTCGGCGAAGAGCTCCACCAGCCAGCCGCCGGCCGGGTTCTGCCCGCCCGCGGCGATCATGCCCCGGTAGCCGGAGACGACGAGCATCGCCTCCTCCGCCGGGTCGTTGCCGGCCGCGCCCGCGCGCAGCGCGAAGGCACCGCCGCGGACGGCGCGCCGGGTCATCGGGTAGTGGCGGAGGTCGAAGACCGCGTCGGGGGCCTCGATCTGGGCCCGCTGGGTCTCGGCGCGGGTGCTGCTGGGGCCGCTGGTCATCCGGTAGACGGCGTGCTGGGCGGTGCGCATCAGGTGGGAGCCGGGCGGGACGTACGAGACCCACCAGCCCACGGCGTCCAGCAGCCGGGCGGAGGACTCGGCGACCACGACCAGCTTGCCGAGGGTGTCCGCCGGGTGGACGGCCCGGCCGGCGGCGGCCTGGTCGAGGGAGGCGAGGACGGCGGTGAGCAGTTGTCCCGGGTCGGCGCTGTGGGCGGCGCCGCGGAACCGCCGCCGGTCGGCCGCCCCGGCGCGCCCGTTCGGCCCGCGCCGCCCGTCCGCCCGGTGGTGCGGGTCGGCGGCGTCGGCGAGCAGCACGGTGGGGTCGGGCGAGAAGCCGGGGCCGTGGCTGCGTCCGGCGACCACGGGGTGGGCGGCCCGGGCGGCCTTGGCCCGGTACTGGGCGGCGTCGGCGAGCCGGAACAGCCGGTCCGGGGTGGTGACCGGCCCGATCGAGTCCCCGGTGGAGGCGACGCCGCAGGCCACGCCCTCGCCCTCGGACAGCGCGAGCGCCCTGGCGCACAGCTCCTCGGCGACGGCGACCACCTCGTCGGCCTTGTGCCCCTCGACGAGCAGGCAGAACTCGTCGCCGCCGAGCCGGGCGGCGAGGCTGCCGGGGAGTTTGGCGGCGGCCAGCGAGAGCTGGTGGGCGAAGCGCTCCAGCAGCCGGTCGCCCATCTCGTGGCCGAGCCGGTCGTTGACCCGCTTCAGGCCGTTGACGTCGCAGACCACCAGTGAGACCACGGTGTTGTCCCGGTTGTGGGCCACCAGCGCGTTCTCCAGCCGGGCGTCGACCGCGCGGCGGTTGGCGAGGCCGGTGAGCGGGTCGGAGAAGGCGAGCTTGCGCAGGTCGGCCAGGCGCTCGGTCTGCGCCAGCCCGGCCGAGACCTGGGCGGCGAGCAGCGTCGCGTAGTCGGCGTCGGCGTCGGTGAACTCGGGCATCCCGGCCGAGCGGGCGAGGTACAGCTCGCCCCAGGCCTGCCCGTGCAGCACGATCGGCGCGACCACGCAGCAGGCCCGCCCGCGCCGGCGCAGCGCGGCGGCGCGTTCCTGGCAGTACGCGCCGGCGGTCGGGTGCGCGTGCCCGGCGTGCGGCTGGCTGTTCTCGGCGCTCTGCAGCCAGGCCCGCGGCAGCCGCCCGGTGGTCCAGCGCTCCTCCAGGTAGGTGACGATCTCGGGGAAGTCGGCGACGGGGTACGACTCGTCCTCGGGCAGTTCCTCCTCGCCCGGGGCGAGTTCGCCGTGGTTGACCAGGACCCGCAGCCGGCCGGACTCGCGGTCCCAGACCGAGACGGCCGCCATGGTGGCTCCGAGCGCCTCGGTGGCCCGGGCGGCGGCGGCCCGGACGGCCTCCAGCGGGGTGAGCGCGGCGGCCATGTCCTGGGCCAGCTCGACCACGGACTGCAGCCGCAGGTCGGGCAGCGGGTCGGGGTGCCGCGGACCGCCGCGGTCGCAGTCGTGGCCGCGGTCCATCATGATCGCCTCACTGCTCACCGACTCGCCTCGCTCCCTGTGCTCGGTCCTGCCGGACCCCCGTCGACCGGCCCCGTCGGACGACCGCACCCGACCGGCCGCTTGCACCAAGACTAGGGCGATTTCGTTGGGTTATGCCCTGTTTGCCCGGAAGGACCCTCAGTAGACGGTACGGGTTTCAACCGTTCGATGCCCGGAACGCCGCACTGCCCACGGGAAACGTCTCCACGGCGAGGCACGCCCACGGGTTCCTCCACCACGGACGTCTTCCCCTGGTACCGGCCACCACCCGCCCGTCACCCGCCATGACCGGCCCGTGCGACGGACCGCCCCGGGCCCCGTGCGACGGACCGCCCCGGGCCCCGCGCTACTCGGCCTTCAGCCGCCGGGTGAGCAGCCACGGCTCGACCAGCCCGAGGCCCCGCACCGGTCTGCGCCACATCGGCTGGAGGTGGAACCGGGCCCCCGCGTCCGGACCCGGCATCGGCAGCCCGGAGGCGGGCATCCCGGCCGCGACCGACAGCGCCTCGGCCAGGCCCGGCCCCTCCGACTCGGCCGGGGCGACACTGCCGTTCTGCTCCAGCGCGGCGGCGAACTCACCGTCGATCAGCACCGCGTCCTTGGGCGCGATCGAGGTGAGCCGGCTGGCCAGGTTGACGGTGGTGCCGAAGACGTCGCCCATCCGCGAGGTGACCGTGCCGAAGGCCATGCCGACGCGCAGCGGCGGGATGGTGTCCTCCTCGGTCAGCGCCTCGATCAGGCTGAGCGCGATCTCGGCGGCGGTCGCCGGGTCCTCGGAGACGTAGAGGATCTCGTCGCCGAGCGTCTTGATCACCCGCCCGCCCTGACCGGCGATCAGGTCCGAGCAGGTGTTCTCGAAGGTCTCGACCAGCTCGCCGAGTTCCTCCTCCTCCAGCCGCCGGGACAGCCGGGTGAAGCCCACCAGGTCGGCGAAGCCGACGGCGAGCCGACCGCTGGTGATCTCGTTGTCCTCGGCGGCCTGCACCACCCGGCCGGTGACCGCCGCCAGCTGGCGCCGCCAGACGTACACCAGGAACTGCTCCAGCTCCGGCAGCAGCAGCTCGACCAGCGGGTACGCGACGTCGGCCCGGGTCAGACCGGGCTCGGCGGACTGGGTGAGGTTCTCCAGGAAGGTGTCCATCTGCCAGCCGGCCAGCCGGGCCGTGGTCTGGCCGGTGGAGCGGGCCACCTGGATCGCCATCGACTCGCTGAGCAGCCCGGACTCGACCAGGCCGGCCAGCCGCCGCAGCGCGATCACGTCGCCGTCGGTGAGCGCCCGGGACTGGCCGATGTCGGGGAAGCCCATGGCCCGCCAGAACCGGGTGGCCAGCTCCATCGGGACGTCGGCGGCGCGCGCGGCCTGGTACGGGGTGTAGCGGCGTGGCGCGTCCAGGATCAGGCGTTCCAGTTCCAGCGCGACCGTGGGGTCGTCGCTGCCCGCCGTCGCGCCGCCGCTGCCGTCCTCTGCCACCGGTCCGTCCCCGTGCGGTCGCCGCACTCGCCTCGTGTCCTACCTGTCCGGGCGCGCCGTCCGCCACCCGGGCGGGCAGTGGCGCGCCTCACACCGCTGCCAGGTGGAATGTTCGCACGGAATCGTCGGATCCGGGGCATCAGCCCGGGTCAAGGGGAGGTGAAGAGTGCCGTTCAGCGGGGCTCGGGGCGCACGTGGACGACGTCCCCCGCGCCGACCGCCCGGCGTGCGCCGTCGGGCGTGCGGACCACCAGGCGGCCGTCCCCGTCCACCGCCACCGCCTCGCCGACCAGTTCGCGGTCGCCCGGCAGGTGCACCTTCACCCGGCGGCCGAGCGTGCTGCAACGGTCCGCGTAGGCGCGCAGCAGGTCGCTGGTGTGCGGGTCGCCGGCGGCGGCCGTCCACTCCCGGTACAGCACGGCGAACTCGCGCAGCAGGGCGCGCAGCAGGGTCCCCCGGTCGGTGGTCGCGGCGTCGGCCAGGGCGAGCGAGGCCGCGGTGGGGACGGGCAGTTCCGCGGCGCGCAGCGAGACGTTCAGGCCCATGCCGACCACCACCGCGCCGCCGGCCAGCTCGGTGAGGATGCCGCCGAGCTTGCGCTCCGCGCCGTCGATCTCCACCTGGAGGTCGTTGGGCCACTTCAGCCCGACCTCGACCCCGGCGACCCGGCCGAGCGTGCCGGCCGCGGCCACCCCGGCCAGGATCGGCAGCCAGCCGTAGCGTTCGACCGGCACCTCCTCGGGGCGCAGCAGGACGGACAGGAACAGCCCGGAGCGGGCCGGGGCGGTCCACTGCCGGTCCATCCGGCCGCGTGCGGCGCTCTGCGCCTCGGCCACCAGCACCGCGCCCTGCCCGGCGCCCGCCCTGGCCCGGTCGGCGAGGTCGCTGTTGGTGGAGCCGGTCTCGGCGACGACGTCCAGGGAGGTCCACAGGCCGCCGGGGACCAGCAGGTCGCGGCGCAGCGCCACCTCGTCCAGCGGCGGACGGTCCAGGTCGGTCCAGGGCGACGGTCCGGCGTGGCCGAAGCCGCGCAGTCCACTGCGGCGGGGGGTCTCGGATGCGGTCATGGTGTCGAGCCTAGGGGGCTGTTCCCCCGGCCGCGCCCCAGGCCGCAGTCCGCACCATCGTCCCGCAGAACGCGGCCGGACACACTGTGTCGAGGGCCATAACGCCAGGACGTGCCGGATCGCCCTCCGCGCTGGCTACGCTACCCAGCGGTAGTTCGTAGCGCCGCCCTGCCCTCCTGCGCGGGCCCACCACCCGGCCCCGCGCGTACTCGAACAGGTCGCGGCCATGGATCAGGGAGAGCCACCGGATGACCGAGGCCCCGTACGACCCCCACACCACCGCGGGCAAGCTCGCCGACCTGCGGCGCAGGCTCGACGAGGCGGTGCACTCCGGCTCCACGAAGGCCGTGGAGAAGCAGCACGCCAAGGGCAAGCTGACCGCCCGTGAGCGGGTCGTGGAACTGCTGGACGAGGACTCCTTCGTGGAGTTCGACGAGTTCGCCCGGCACCGCTCGACCAACTTCGGCCAGGAGAAGGTCCGCCCGTACGGCGACGGCGTGGTGACCGGCTACGGCACCGTGGACGGCCGCCAGGTCGCCGTGTTCGCCCAGGACTTCACCGTCTTCGGCGGCTCGCTCGGCGAGGTCTTCGGCGAGAAGATCGTCAAGGTCATGGACTTCGCGCTGAAGACCGGCTGCCCGGTCATCGGCATCAACGACTCCGGCGGCGCCCGGATCCAGGAGGGCGTGGTCTCGCTCGGCCTCTACGGCGAGATCTTCCGCCGCAACGTGCACGCCTCGGGCGTCATCCCGCAGATCTCGCTGATCATGGGCCCGTGCGCGGGCGGCGCGGTGTACTCCCCCGCGATCACCGACTTCGTGGTGATGGCCGACCGGACCTCGCACATGTTCATCACCGGCCCGGACGTCATCAAGACCGTCACCGGCGAGGACGTCGCGATGGAGGAGCTGGGCGGCGCGCGCACCCACAACACCAAGTCCGGCAACGCCCACTACCTGGCCGCGGACGAGAAGGAGGCGATCGAGTACGTCAAGAGCCTGCTGTCGTACCTGCCCTCCAACAACCTGAGCGACCCGCCGTCCTACCCCGAGCGGGCCGACCTCACGGTCACCGACGAGGACCTCGAACTCGACACCATCGTGCCGGACTCGGCGAACCAGCCGTACGACATGCGCCAGGTGATCGAGCACATCGTCGACGACGGCGAGTTCCTGGAGACCCAGCCGCTGTACGCGGGCAACATCATCACCGGCTTCGGCCGGGTCGAGGGCCAGTCCGTCGGCATCGTCGCCAGCCAGCCGATGGACCTGGCCGGCTGCCTGGACATCAACGCCAGCGAGAAGGCCGCCCGCTTCATCCGCACCTGCGACTCCTTCAACGTCCCGGTGCTGACCTTCGTGGACGTGCCCGGCTTCCTGCCCGGCACCGAGCAGGAGTGGGACGGCATCATCCGGCGCGGCGCCAAGCTGATCTACGCCTACGCCGAGGCCACCGTCCCGCTGATCACCGTGATCACCCGCAAGGCCTTCGGCGGCGCGTACGACGTCATGGGCTCCAAGCACCTGGGCGCGGACCTCAACCTGGCCTGGCCGACGGCGCAGATCGCCGTGATGGGCGCGCAGGGGGCGGTCAACATCCTGCACCGCCGGGAGATCGCCGAGGCCGAGGCGACCGGCACCGCCGAGGAGAAGCGGGCCGAGCTGATCGCCTCGTACGAGGACACCCTGCTGAACCCGTACCTGGCGGCCGAGCGCGGCTACGTGGACGCGGTGATCGCGCCGAGCGAGACCCGCCGGCACATCGTGCGCGGCCTGCGGGCGCTGCGCGGCAAGCGCGAGGTGCTGCCGCCGAAGAAGCACGGCAACATCCCCCTGTAGGCCCCGTCCCTGTCGGGAGAGAACCAGCCATGTCCCCGATCCACGTGCTGCACGGGCAGCCGACCCCCGAGGAGCTGGCCACCGTCCTGGCGGTGGTCCAGTCCCGGGCCGCCGCCGAGCAGGCCGCCGCCGAGGCGGCGCGCCTGACCGGTGCCGGCCCGGCTTCCCCCTGGAACGACCGCGCCCGGCTGCTCCGTCCCGCCGTCCACCCGGGCGCCAACGCCTGGCGGACCTCGGGCTGGGCGCGCTGAAGTCCCGGTGCGGAGCGGGAAGTCGGCCCCGCCGACGTCCCGCTCCGCGCCTTCGGAGATCGCTCCGCCCGGAACCTGAGTACGGATACTCAGGCGCCCGCACCCCCGCACGACGCACTCTGGACGGGTGCTCTGGTCAGACCCCCGCGACGAGCCCTCGCCCGAGGCCCGTCGGATGCAGCAGCGGATGCAGCGGGCCGGCCGGGTGCTCGCCGCGCTGGCGCTGGTGGGCGCCGTGCTGGTGATGATCGCCCGCTCGTTCACCTGAGCCGTTCGGCTGAATCGTTCCTCCGGGCCGTTCACCCGAATGGCGGACACCGGCACCCCCTACCCTGGTGGGCATGACCGACCAGCGCGCCCTTGTCCTCGCCTCCGCCTCCCCCGCCCGCCTCGGGCTGCTGCGCCAGGCGGGCCTCGACCCGCGCGTGGTGGTCAGCGGCGTCGACGAGGACGCGATCACCGCCGCCACCCCCGCCGAACTCGCGCTCGTCCTGGCCGAGGCCAAGGCGAAGGCCGTCGCCGCCGAGCTCTCCGACGGCGAGCTGGTGATCGGCTGCGACTCCGTCCTGGAGCTGGACGGCCAGGCCCTCGGCAAGCCCGCCGACGCCACCGAGGCACTGGCCCGCTGGCGGTCGATGCGCGGGCGGGCCGGCGTGCTGCGCACCGGCCACTGCGTGATCGACACCGCGACCGGCCGGCAGTCCTCGGCCACCGCCTCCACCACCGTCCGCTTCGGCACCCCGGACGACGCGGAGATCGCCGCGTACGTGGCCTCCGGCGAACCGCTGCACGTGGCCGGGGCGTTCACCCTGGACGGCCGTTCGGCGCCGTTCGTCGACGGCATCGACGGCGACCCGGGCAACGTCATCGGCCTCTCCCTGCCGCTGCTGCGCCGGCTGCTCGCCGACCTGGGCGTCCGCATCACCGATCTGTGGGCCAACTGACCTGCCGCACCGGGCGATCGCCCCTCTAAGCTGACCGCGTCCGATCCGGGGGAGGAACGCGGCAGATGAACGACAGCGTGCTCAACGTGCTGCTCGGCCTGGTGGCCAGCGCCATCAGCGCAGGTCTCGGCTGGCTGGCCCAGGCGCTGCGCCGGCGCCGCAGGATCGAGCGGGTGCGGGCCTTCTTCGGGCTGCCGAGCGGCGGCGAGTGCCTGATCGTGGTGCCGCGCAGCATCGGGGCGGGCTCGCACGCGAACACCGTGACCCGGCGCGACGCCTACGCGCTGATGTGGCTGGCCGGGCTGGTCGAGGAGTGCGGGGCGCGGCCCGAGCTGGTCGCCCACGACGCCGCGCACCGCGGACTGGGCACCAAGACCGAGCTGTGCCTGGGCGGTCCGGTGTCCAACGAGCGGATGGCCGCGCACCTGGCCTGGGGCCTGCCCGGCGCCCACGTCACCTCGGGGCCGGGCCCGGGCAGCAACGTGATCGTGGTGGGCGGGCACGACTACACCGCCGACCACGACCGGGCGCACACCCTGCTCGCCCGGATCGCCACCCCGGACGGCGGCCGCCCGGTGTTCCTGGTCTCCGGCCAGACCGGCACCGCCAACCAGGCGGGCGTCCGCTACCTGGTCTCCCACCACCGCGAACTCGCCCGGACGTACGGGCGGAACGGCACCTTCGCGCTCGTCCTGCGGGTGGTCGATCCGGAGGCGTACGGGCCGGACATGGTCGAGCTCGTGGCCGATGTGACGGCCGAGGCACTGGAACGGCCGGGCGCCCGCTCCGTCGCCGCTTGAACGGTCCGCGCGAGAGTGTGGCCCATGCCACCGTCCCGCCACGCCGCCGCCCGGCGGGCCGCCGCGGCCCGGGTGCTCCGACCGCACCCGCGCCGACCAGCGGCGTCGTCCGCGCGTCCGTCCGCCGGGCCGGGAAACGCATCACCCAGCGTGTGGGATAGTTCACAACCTGGGGCTACTCGCCGGTACCGCCCAGGAATCCATAAACTCGACGAGGTTCAAGAAGGGAGCCACAGTGCGCAAGGTGCTCATCGCCAACCGCGGGGAAATCGCCGTCCGCGTCGCCAGGGCCTGCTCGGACGCCGGTATCGCCAGCGTCGCCGTCTACGCCGAGCCGGACCGGGATGCGCTGCACGTCCGCGCGGCCGACGAGGCTTACGCGCTGGGCGGTGACACTCCCGCCACCAGCTACCTGGACATCGCCAAGGTCCTGAAGGCGGCCGCCGACTCCGGCGCCGACGCCGTCCACCCCGGTTACGGGTTCCTGTCGGAGAACGCCGAGTTCGCCCAGGCCGTCCTCGACGCGGGTCTGATCTGGATCGGCCCGCCGCCGCAGGCCATCCGCGACCTCGGCGACAAGGTGACCGCCCGCCACGTCGCCCAGCGGGCCGGTGCCCCGCTGGTGGCCGGCACCCCCGACCCGGTCGCGGGCGCCGACGAGGTCATCGAGTTCGCGCGGGAGCACGGCCTGCCGGTCGCCATCAAGGCGGCCTTCGGCGGCGGCGGACGCGGCCTCAAGGTCGCCCGCACGCTGGACGAGATCCCCGAGCTGTTCGAGTCCGCGGTGCGCGAGGCGGTCGCCGCGTTCGGCCGCGGCGAGTGCTTCGTCGAGCGCTACCTGGACAACCCGCGGCACGTGGAGACCCAGTGCCTGGCCGACAAGCACGGCAACGTGGTGGTCGTCTCCACCCGTGACTGCTCGCTCCAGCGCCGCCACCAGAAGCTCGTCGAGGAGGCGCCCGCGCCGTTCCTGACCCCCGAGCAGAACGCCGAGCTGTACCGGGCGTCCAAGGCCATCCTGAAGGAGGCCGGCTACGAGGGCGCCGGGACCTGCGAGTTCCTGGTCGCGCTGGACGGCACGATCTCCTTCCTGGAGGTCAACACCCGTCTCCAGGTGGAGCACCCGGTCACCGAGGAGGTCACCGGCCTCGACCTGGTCCGCGAGATGTTCCGGATCGCCGACGGCGAGGAGCTCGGCTACGGCGACCCCGAGGTCCGCGGCCACTCCTTCGAGTTCCGCATCAACGGCGAGGACCCGGGCCGCGGCTTCCTGCCCGCGCCCGGCACCGTGACGCT
Source organism: Kitasatospora sp. NPDC056783 (assembly GCF_042789895.1). NCBI lineage: Bacteria > Bacillati > Actinomycetota > Actinomycetes > Kitasatosporales > Streptomycetaceae > Kitasatospora > Kitasatospora sp. NPDC056783. The sequence goes on along the minus strand of NZ_JBHUAF010000084.1, from coordinate 13,685 downwards.
GTTCGCCCCGCCGTCCGGCCCGGGCGTGCGCCTGGACTCCGGCGTGGAGACCGGCTCGGTCATCGGCCCGGCCTGGGACTCGCTGCTGGCCAAGCTGGTCATCACCGGCCGGGACCGCAAGCAGGCCCTGGAGCGGGCCCGCCGCGCGCTGTCCGAGTTCAAGGTGGAGGGCATGGCCACCGCCATCCCGTTCCACCGGGCGGTCGTCACCGACCCGGCGTTCGCGCCCGAGGTCCACGGCGGCGACGGGCCGTTCGAGGTCTACACCCGGTGGATCGAGACCGAGTTCGACAACACCATCCCGCCGTTCGCCGGCGCGGCCGGTGACGGCGAGGAGGCCGAGACCCGGGAGACCGTGGTGGTCGAGGTCGGCGGCAAGCGGATCGAGGTCTCGCTGCCGTCCTCGCTGGGCGTCGCGACGGCCCCTGCGGCCGGTGCCGCGGGTGCCGCCAAGGCCAAGCGCCGGGTGGGCGCCAAGAAGGCCGGCTCGTCCGTCAGCGGCGACACCCTGGCCTCGCCGATGCAGGGCACCATCGTCAAGGTCGCCGTCGAGGAGGGCCAGGTCGTCGCCGAGGGCGAGCTGATCGTGGTCCTGGAGGCGATGAAGATGGAGCAGCCGCTGAACGCCCACAAGGCGGGCACCGTCGTCGGCCTCAAGGCCGAGGTCGGCGCGAGCGTCAGCAGCGGCGCCGCGCTGTGCGAGATCAAGGACTGACCCGTCCCTGATCCCCGGACCGGTCCGTACGCCCTTCGGGGGTGTGCGGACCGGTTCCGTCGTCCGCGGGCCTTCCACGGGTCGCGGGGCCGGGGGTCGTACGGGCTTCAGCGCCCACCGCGCGGCAGGCCCATCTCGGCCAGCCTGGTCGGCATCCCGCCCGGGCCGGCCGGCCCGCCGTGCGCGCCGGGGCGGCGCTGGCCGGGCAGCGGGGCGCCGCCGGGGGGCGGGCCACCGCGCCGGGCCATCGGGCCGGGCTGGGTCTGGTGGACCGGGCCGCTGCCGGTGCCGTGCACCGGGGCGTCCCCGCCCGGGCCGCCCAGCGGGGCGAGGTCGACCTGCACCCCGCAGTCGGCGAGCGCGTCCAGCTCGCGGGCGGTCCCGTCGTCCGCGGCGGCCTGCTCGTCGGTGACCAGGCGGGTGATGGTCTCGGTGGCGACGGTCTGGAACATGCCGGCCGCGCCGAGCTTGGTGTGGTCGGCGAGGACGATCACCTCGGCGGCCGCCAGCACCATGGCCCGGTCCACGCTCGCGGACAGCATGTTCGCGGTCGACAGGCCGCGCTCGGCCGTCAGCCCGCTGCCGGAGATGAAGGCCTTGTTGACCCGCAGCCCCTGGAGCGACTGCTCCGCGCCGCTGCCCACCAACGCGTAGTTGGAGCCGCGCAGGGTGCCGCCGGTCATCACCACCTCGACCCGGTTGGCGTGTGCCAGCGCCTGGGCGACCAGCAACGAGTTGGTGACCACGGTCAGTCCCGGCACCCGGGCCAGCCGGCGGGCCAGTTCCTGGGTGGTGGTCCCGGCCCCCACCACCACCGAGTCCCCCTCCTCCACCAGGGCGGCGGCGGCGTCCGCGATGGCGCTCTTCTCCGCCGCGGACAGGTGGGTCTTCTGCGGGTAACCGGGTTCGCGGCTGAAGCCGCCGGGGAGCACCGCGCCGCCGTGCCGGCGGTCGAGGAGCCCTTCTGCCTCCAGCGCCCGCACGTCACGGCGCACGGTCACTTCGGAGGTCTGGACGACGCGGGCCAACTCCCGGAGCGAGACGGCTCCGTTGGCGCGCACCATTTCGAGGATCAACTGGCGACGTTCTGCAGCAAACACAGAACTGACGGTAACCTGCGTGACCGTCTGCTTTCAGGCGTTTCCAGCTAGTAGCGGGAATTGCTCACGCCCGAGCGGCGCGTGACCGTAGAATACGCGCCGCCGATGACCCGGAACCGCGCCCGCCGTCCGGGTGACGGCCATGCCCGCGCGAAGGGCGGCCGCCGGTCGGCAGCCGCCCTCAACTGCGCGCCGGAGGCTCAGGATTCGCCTTCGGCCCGCTTGCGGATGTGCAGCTGCCGGGCGGCCTCGGCGGTCGAGCCGGAGACGGACGGGTAGACGGTGAAGGCACTGGCCACCTGTTCGACCGTCAGATTGGCGTCCACCGCGAGCGAGATCGAGTGGATCAGCTCGCTGGCGCGCGGGGCGACGACCACGCCGCCGACCACGATGCCGGTGCCGGGGCGGCAGAACAGCTTCACGAAGCCGTCCCGGATGCCCTGCATCTTCGCCCGCGGGTTGCCGCGCAGCGGGAGCTTGACCACGACGGCGTCCATCTTGCCGCACTCCACGTCGGCCGCGGTGTAGCCGACGGTGGCGATCTCCGGGTCGGTGAAGACGTTGGAGGCCACGGTCTTGAGGTTCAGCGGCTGCACCGCGTCACCGAGCGCGTGGTACATCGCGATCCGGCCCTGCATGGCCGCCACCGAGGCGAGCATGAAGACGCCGGTGCAGTCACCGGCCGCGTACACGCCGGGGGCGCTGGTGCGGGAGACCCGGTCGACCTGGATCTGGCCCCAGTCGTTGAGCTTGACCCCGGCCTCCTCCAGGCCCATCTCGGAGGTGTTGGGGATCGAGCCGACCGCCATCAGGCAGTGGGTGCCCTCGATGACCTTGCCGTCGGCCAGCATGACCTCGACCCGGTCGCCGATCCGCTTGACGCTCTCGGCCCGCGAACGGCCCATCACGTTCATGCCGCGGCGGCGGAAGACGTCCTCCAGCACCTCGGCGGCGTCCGGGTCCTCGCCCGGCAGCACCCGGTCGCGGCTGGACACCAGGGTCACCTTGGAGCCGAGCGCCTGGTACGCGCCGGCGAACTCGGCGCCGGTCACACCGGAGCCGACCACGATCAGCTCGCGGGGCAGCTCCTCCAGGTCGTACACCTGGGTCCAGGTGAGGATCCGCTCGCCGTCCGGCTGGGCGTCCGGCAGCTCGCGCGGGTGGGCGCCGGTGGCGATCAGCACGGCGTCGGCGCGCAGCGACTGCACGGTGCCGTCGGGCGCGTCCACCAGCACCTCGCGGGAGCCGTCCACGGCCTGCCCGCCGCCGCCGAGCCGGCCGCGGCCGCGCAGCACGGTCACGCCGGCCCGGGTGACGGACTGGGTGATGTCGTGGGACTGCGCGATCGCCAGGCGCTTCACGCGCCGGTTGACCTTGCCCAGGTCCACGCCGATCACCCGGGCCGCCTGTTCGACCGGCGGAGTGTCATCCGCGACCAGGATGCCGAGTTCCTCGTACGAGCTGTCGAAGGTGGTCATCACCTCCGCGGTCGCGATCAGCGTCTTCGACGGAACGCAGTCCGTGAGCACCGCCGATCCACCCAGACCGTCGGTGTCGACGACGGTCACCTCCGCGCCGAGCTGTGCGGCGACCAGGGCCGCCTCGTAGCCGCCGGGTCCGCCACCGATGATCACGATCCGAGTCACGTTCCCCATTGTCCCGCACGCCCGGAGCGCCGCCACGCCGGGGTCCTGGCTTCCGTACCTTCGTCCAGTCGCCCCGGCCCGCCCGCCACCCCGGCTACGCTGGCCCCCATGCCCCTTTACGCCGCGTATGCCACCAACCTCGATGCCCGGCAGATGACCCGCCGCGCCCCGCACTCCCCGCTGCGCGGCACGGGATGGCTGGACGGCTGGCGGCTCACCTTCGGCGGCGAGCAGCTCGGCTGGGAAGGCTCGCTGGCCACCGTGGTCGAGGACGAGAAGGACCGGGTCTTCGTCTCGCTGTACGACGTCGCGCCGATGGACGAGGAGGGCCTGGACCGCTGGGAGGGCGTCCAGCTCGGCATCTACCGCAAGATCAAGCTGCGGGCGCAGACCCTGGACGGGGACATCCAGGTCTGGACGTACGTGCTCAACGACTACGAGGGCGGCCTGCCCGCGGCCCGCTACCTCGGCCTGATCGCCGACGCCGCGGAGAGCGCCGGCGCCCCGCACGACTACGTGCTGGACCTGCGCCACCGCCCCTGCTGACCGCTCAGGGGCGCGGCCCCCAGGCGACCGCGGTGTCCGCCAGCACCCCGGCCACCGCCGCGCGCCGGGCCGGCTCGGTGCGCAGCCCGTTGCCCAGCTCGACGTGCAGCCACGGCACCCCGACGCCGGCCGCGAACCGGCCCTCGACGTTGGTGGTGCCGCCCAGCTGCCCGCACTTCTCCCGCCAGGCCCGGCAGACCGCGTACCCGTTCCGGGTCAGCCCGGTGGCGGTGAGTTCGGCGGCCGTCCCCGGCTGACCGGCGCCGGGCGAGACCACCGCGTCCTGCCCGGGGAGGCTGCCCTCGTCGAAGCCGTGCACCTGGATGCCGGGCACCCCGCGCCCGGCGAGCGCCTCGACCACGGCGGCGAAGACGGTGTCGGTGCGGTGCGCGACGTCCGAGGAGCCGTCCGCCCCGGCCCGGCGGTGCGCCCCGGCGAGCACCAGCACCCCGCCCGGCGCGGCCCGGAACACGTCCACCCCGAGCGCCTCGGTGCGGGCGTCCGACACCGGGTGGGGCACCTGCACGGACCAGGCCGAGCGGGCCGAGAGGTCCAGGTAGACCCGGCCCCAGCCGCGGTCCGACTCCGCCGCGGCGTCGGCCAGCTCGGCCACCCGGCGGCCGGTGACGGCCTCGGTGAACTCGGTGCGCCGGTAGCCGACCCGGGCCAGCGCGCGGTCCGCCTGCTCGGTCTGCCCGTCGAGCAGCCCGAGGACGCCGTCGGCCAGCGCCCGGCGCTGCGCGGCGTCCGGCGCGGTGTACGGGCCGCCGGGCGCGAAGTCCCCGGTGAACCCGTCCACCCGGGCCGCCAGGTCCACCGGGGCCGGACCGGCGGGCGTCGTCCCGGGCACCTGGGCCGTCCGGGACGGCTCGGCCGTCCGCGGCCGCTCGGCCCGGCCGCGCGCGGCCAGGGTCAGCACCCCCGCGAGCGCCGCCAGCACCAGCAGCACCGCCACGGGCAGCAGCAGCGAGCGTCGCGAACCCCGAATCTCCATGGCGGACGAACCTACCCTGCCGGTCGCGAGGACCATGATCCACAGTCGCGCCGAACAGATCTCCATCAAAGAGACACCCGTCGGAGACCGGTTCGTGACAACTTTTCCGAATCCTCTTCGTACGCTGAGGCGGCTTGACCAGCTCTTGATCACTGCTTGACCGAGAAGGCCGGCTGCGGACCTCCCGGAACGGGCGGCCCCGGGCCCGGAGGAGAACGAGGCCCCTGTGAGCGGCACGGCACCCACTTCGCCGCGGCAGCACCGCTCCCGCCGCCGGGCCGACATGCCACTGCTCGGAGGCATCCGTCCCCCCATCGCGCTGCTGCTGGTGCTGCTGCTCGCCGTCGCCGCGATCACCGCCCTGGCCGTCGGCGGACTGCGCGTCGACGACACCCCGCAGGCCGTCCGGGAGTCCCACCAGTACGCCGCCGAGGACACCGCCGCCTCGCTGCGCGCCGGACTGCACGAGAGCGCCACCGACCTGCGCCGGGCCGCCGCCCGCTACGAGAGCGCCCCCGCGGAGCCCGCCGAGGTGCTGAGCGCGCTCGGCCAGGCGTACCACAAGTGGCGCGGCACCGTGATGGTCCGCCCCGACACCGGCCGGCTGCTGGCCGCCCGCGGCGAGACCGTCCCGCTGGCCGGACTGGACCTCACCAAGGTCACCGACACCGCTCCCGCGCCCCTGCTGGTGCCCTCCACCACCGGCACCCGGCTGCTCACCTTCGCGCTGGTCGCCACCAAGGCCGACGGCCGCGCGCTGCTGGTCGCCTCCGACAACCTGCGGCTGCCCGGCATCGCCACCCGCAAGGAACAGACCATCCAGGTCCTGGACACCACCGGCGCCGTCCTGGACACCACCGGCGCCGCGCTGGACGCCGAGGCCGACCGCAAGGTGGTCGCCGCCGCCCGCGAGCGCGCCGCCCGGGAACGCCCCGTCCCCGGCGAGACGGCCTCCGGCAGCCTGACCGGCGGCGCGGACGGCAAGGGCGCGCGCCGGGTCGCCGGCTGGGCCGCCGTCGCCAACCCCGACGGGCGCGACCTGGCCGCCCCGCTCGGCCTCACCGTGGTCTCCACCAGCTCCGTCGACGGCAAACCCGGCAGCCTGCGCCACCCCATGCTCGGCCTGGCCGCCGCCGGCGCCCTGCTCGTCCTCGCCCTGCTGCTCGCCTGGTACCTGAGCCGCAGCCTCCAGCGCCCGCTGCTGCGGCTGTTCCTGGAGTCCCGCAGGCTCACCCGCGGCGAGCGGCTGGAGCAGCCCGTACGGGGCCCGAAGCGCGGCGAGTCGGCCCGGATCGCCCGCGCGCTGGAGGAGCTGCGGCTCCAACTGCGCGACCCGGCCCGCCGGCCGGGGCGGGCCCCGGCCGCGAAGCGCCGCCCCGGCACCGCGCTGCCGCTCGCGCTCTGCGCCGTCCTGGTGCTCGGCTGGTCCGTCCCGCTGATGTTCCTCGGCGGCAACGACTCCGGCGTCCGGGTGCCCGCCCAGGTGGTGGCCGGCCAGCGCGACCGCACCGACACCGCCGCCGACCGGATCCGCCAGGCACTCAACGAGGGCTACGCGGACCTGCGTTCGCTCGCCCCCTCGCTCACCGACGCCTCCGTCGGCAAGGCCGAGAACCTGCTGCGCGCCACCCTCGCCGAGCACGACCGCTACCGCGCGCTCTACGTCCTCGGCGCGAACGGCGAGGTGCTCGCCCGGGCCGGCGAGACCCCGCACCGCACCGGCCCGGAGGCGCTCGGCGCGAGCGGCGTGCTGCTGCTCAACAGCTCCGGCAAGGAGCCCCGGATCGCCGCCCGGATCGCCCTGACCGCCGCCCCGGCCGACGCCGAGGCGGACACCGGCAAGGAGGGCGCCCCGGAGCCCAAGGGCCCGGTGGTGGTCGGCGAGTTCAAGACCGACTTCCTCGGCTCGCTGCTGGTGCGCCCCGGCCTCGGCCGGGTCTGGCTGGTCGACGACCGCCAGCGGGTGCTGGCCGCCAACGAGGGCTACAGCTCCTTCGGCGACCTGCCGGACGACCGGGCGCGCAAGGTCCTGGCCACCGCCAAGAAGTCCGCCGCGGCCGACGTGCTGCGCGACGGGGGCGACCCTGCCCTGCTCGCCGCGGCCCCGCTCGGCGGCAACGGCAGCGTGGCCAAGCTCGGCTGGTCCGTGGTCACCGCCCACCCGGTGGCCTGGCTGCACCTGGACCAGAACCGGGCCGACCGGCGGGTGGTGCTGGCCGGCATGCTCGGCCTGACCGCCGCCGCGCTCTGTCTCGGCTGGCTGTTCATCGCCGTCGGCCTGCCGCTGCGCCGGCTCGCCGCGAGCGCCGAGGCGCTGGCCGCCGGCGACCGCCGCACCGTGCTCTACCCCGTCCACCACGACGAGGTCGGGGCCGTCGCCCGCAGCCTGGAGCTGATCCGCCAGGAGCTGGTCCGCGCCGAACAGGCCGAACGCACCGTCCGCAGGCCGTCCGCACCCACCGCCCCCACCACCCCGGCCGACCCGGCCACCACCGCAACCGCCCGCTGAGCCCCCGCCCGAAGGACCTCCCGTGCTCTTCCTCTACGTCGTGCTGCTGGTGTGCTGCACCGTGCTGCTGGTGGCCGGCATCGTCGAGCAGCGCCGGCACTTCACCGCCCTGGACCAGATCCCGACCCGGGTGCTGGTCAACGGCATCCGCGGCAAGAGCTCGATCACCCGGCTGTGCGCGGGCGCGCTGCGCGGCGGCGGGCTCGTGACGGTCGCCAAGACCACCGGCACCGCGGCCCGGTTCATCCACCCGGACGCCACCGAGGAGCCGGTCTACCGCAAGTTCGGCATCGCCAACGTGGTGGAGCAGATCGGCATCGTCCGCCGGGCCGCCACCTACCGGCCGGACGCCCTGGTCATCGAGTGCATGGCCGTCATGCCGGCGCTCCAGGAGGTCAACCAGACCAAGCTGATCCGGTCCACGATCGGCGTGCTGTGCAACGTCCGCGAGGACCACCTCGCCGAGATGGGCCCCACCCTGGACGACGTCGCCCGCTCGCTGTCCCGCTCGATGCCGGTCGGCGGGGTGTGCGTGACCGCCGAGCAGGAGCGCGCGCACATCCTGCGCGAGGAGGCGGCCAAGCGGGACTGCCGGCTGATCGTGGTGGACCCGGAGTCGGTCACCGACGAGGAACTGCGCGGCTTCAGCTGGTTCACCTTCAAGGAGAACGTGGCGATCGCCCTCGCCGTCGCCGAACTCCTGGGCGTGGAGCGGCAGACCGCCCTCCAGGGCATGTGGGCGGCCCCGCCGGACCCGGGCGTGCTCTCCGTCGAGCGCTACCGCACGGCGGACGGCAAGCGGCTGCGCTTCGCCAACGTCTTCGCCGCCAACGACCCCGAATCCACGCTGATGAACGTCCGCCAGCTGGAGGACCTCGGCGCGATCCACCGGCCGCTCAGCGTGGTGATCAACTGCCGCCCCGACCGGGTGGAGCGCAACGGCCAGATGGGCCAGATCGTCCCGGACCTCGACCCGGAGACGGTCTTCCTGATCGGGCACCCCACCAAGAGCGCCCGCGACGGCATCCCGGCCGGCTGGTCGGGCCGGGTGGTCGACCTCGGCGGCGACCGGCGCGACCCGGACCGGCTCACCGCCGAGCTGCTGGCCGAACTCGGGCCGGACTCCTCGCTGGTGGCGGTCGGCAACATCCACGGCCAGGGCGAACTGTTCCTGGAGGAGCTGGCCCGGCTGGAGCCCGACGAGGACGGCGAGGCACCGGAGTTCGCGTACCACGAGCCCGAGCCGCTCTACCCGGAGCCGGACTACGACGACCCGGCGTACGTCGAACCCGCCCACGCCGAACCGGCCTACGGGCAGAGCCCGTACCCGGACCAGGCCTACGGCACACCGGCGTACGGCGCGCCGCCCTACGCGGACCCGGGGTACGCGGACCCGGGGTACGGCCACCAGCCGGCCTACGCCGACCCCGGCTACGTCCAGCCCGGCCACGTCGACCCCGGCTATGTGGACCCCGGCTACGACAGCCCCGGCTACGCCCAGCCCGGCCACGTCGACCCCGGCTACGCCCGACCGGCCCCCGCCCCCGTCTACCGCCCCGAACCGATCCCCGACTCCTGGTACGACCCCCACCACCGCACGACCCCCTACGGAGACCAGCAGTGATCCCCACCGAGCTCACCCCCGAGATCGCCGCCATCGGCATCGCGCTCGGCCTGGTCTTCTCGCTGGTCTGCTACCTGACCACCAACCTGTCCCCCGGCGGCATGATCACCCCCGGCTGGCTGGCCCTCACCCTGGTCGAGGACCTCCAGCGGGTGGCCATCGTGATCGGCGTGACGGTGCTGACCTACCTCGCCACCCGGGTCGTCCAGAAGCTGGTGATCCTGTACGGCAAGCGGCTGTTCGCCGCCGTGGTGCTGATCGGCGTGCTGCTCCAGGCGACCGTGATGCTGGTCCTCCAGCACCAGCTGCCCACCCTCTACGCCAACCAGACGCTCGGCTTCATCGTCCCCGGCCTGATCGCCTACCAGCTGGTCCGTCAGCCCAAGGCGGCCACCCTGATGGCCACCAGCACGGTGACGCTCGCCAACTACGTCGTGCTGACCGCCGGGGTGCTGCTCGGCGCCCTGCCCGGCACCTGATCCCGGGGAGCCTCCATGCCCGTCACCCGCAAGTCCCTGCTCAGCGGCGGCCTCGCCGTGACCCTGCTGGCCGCCAGCGGCTACCTCACCGTCCAGCTGCGCGACCGCGACCGGCAGCCGTCGGCCGGCAGCGGCGCGCCGCTGATCGCCGCCCCCACCGCCGCCGGGACGACCGCGCCCGCCGACTACCGCTACGAGCGGCTGACCGGGCCGGACCGCACGGTGGTCCGGGACGGCCACGGCGGCGTGGTCGCCACGCTGACCGACAACGCCCGCACCGCCGTGCTCACCGGCCCCGGCCGCACCTTCGCCGAACCGGAGACCACCACGGCGAAGGTGGTGACCGACACCTGGGTCCGGCTGATGCCCCAGCCCTGGAAGCCGGGCGCCGAGACGGAGGCGTGGTTCCGCACCTGGTTCCAGCAGTCGCTCGGCTCCACCGCCGAGGACGTCCTGGCGGTGGCGACCCAGTACATGAACGGCGCACCCGCCGAGAAGGACGCCAAGGGCGTGCGCTTCAAGGGCGACGCCTCCTTCGGCCCGCTCAACCCGAACGGTTCGGTCGGCAACGACCTGCGGCTGGAGCAGACCGACTTCTTCGACTACCTCGGCATCCCGTACACGTTCGCGGACAAGGTGACCAAGCAGCCCGACAAGACCCGCTACGGCGGCTTCGACTGCTCGGGCTTCGTCCGGATGGTGTACGGCTACCGCTCGGGCTACCCGATGCTCTCCAAGGACGTCGCCGGCCCCGGCCTGCCGCGCACCGCCAACGGCTTCGCCCGGGTCGGCCCCGGCGTCCCGGTGATCCCGCTGCTCACCGCGCCCGGCTCGGACACCACCCTGCGCCCGACCTCGCTCGACCCACTGCAACCCGGTGACCTGGTGTTCTTCGAGATCGACGCGCGCACCGGCGCCCGGCTCGACCACATCGGCATCTACCTGGGCCTGGACACCGACGGCCACCCCCGGTACATCTCCAGCCGGGAGGAGGCGGACGGCCCGACGTTCGGCGACAAGGGCGGCACCTCCCGGCTCGACGACAACGGCATGTACGCGAAGGGGCTGCGCAACGCCAAGCGGCTCTGAGCCCGGCGGACGGCGGACGGTGTCCGGCGCCGGACACCGTCCGTGCCGGAACCGACGGCCCGAACCGACGGCCCGAACGGCCCGGGACGGCCCCGAACGGCCCGGAAACACCGCCGCGCAGTGTTTTCGGGTCAACCGGGTAACGATCCGGCACGCCCACGCGGAATTTCTACGCGCGTAGCCGAATCCCGTCTATCCTCGGACCCGTGAACGCATCTCCTCAGTCGGTCGTGTCCGCCGACCCCTACGCCGCCGCCCAGGCCGCCGCCGAGCGCCTGCGCGAGCTGACCGGTGCCGAGCGGCACGACGTCGCCCTGGTGATGGGCTCCGGCTGGGTGCCGGCCGCCGACGCCCTGGGTGAGACCGTGGCCGAGTTCCCGGTCACCGACCTCCCGGGCTTCCCCGCCCCCTCCGTCGCCGGCCACGCCGGCAAGATCCGCTCGGTGAAGATCGGCGACAAGCGCGCCCTGATCTTCCTCGGCCGCAACCACTACTACGAGGGCCACGGCGTCGCCACCGTCGTCCACGGCGTGCGCACCGCCGCCGCGGCCGGCTGCGGGATCATCGTGCTCACCAACGGCTGCGGTGGCCTGCGCCAGAGCTGGGCGCCCGGCCAGCCGGTGCTGATCAGCGACCACATCAACCTGACCGCGGACTCCCCGATCGTCGGCGCCAACTTCGTCGACCTCACCGACCTCTACTCCAAGCGCCTGCGCGCGCTCTGCCACGAGGTCGACCCGACCCTGGACGAGGCCGTCTACGTCCAGTTCCGCGGCCCGCACTACGAGACCCCGGCCGAGGTCAACATGGCCCGGGTGATCGGCGGCGAGCTGGTCGGCATGTCCACCACCCTGGAGGCCATCGCCGCCCGCGAGGCCGGCAGCGAGGTGCTCGGCATCTCCCTGGTCACCAACCTGGCCGCCGGCATCACCGGCGAGCCGCTCAACCACGAAGAGGTCCTGGAGGCCGGCAAGGCCTCCGCCGAACGCATGGGCGAGCTGCTGGCGAAGGTCCTTGAGCGGATCTGACACCCGCCGGGCGCAGAATCATGAGTGACGGGGCCCACGGGCGGCGTGATCCGCTGATCACGCCATCCCGTGGGCCCCTCCGCATGCGCGCACCCCTCTTCCTCCCCCGCTCTTCCTTCCTCACTTGCGCGGATCCTCCGGCCGACACCCCGACGCACTTCCCGATGGAGCTGGCATGACGCAGGCACTTCACCCCGACCTCCTCGCCCGGGCCCGGACCTGGCTGGCCGAGGACCCCGACCCGCAGACCCGCGAGGAACTCACCGCGCTGCTGGTCCGGGCCGAGGCCCCGGAGGTCGAGACCGACGGCAAGCTCGCCTGGGCGGAGCTCGCCGAGCGCTTCGCCGACCGCCTCCAGTTCGGCACCGCCGGCCTGCGCGGCGAACTCGGCGCCGGCCCGATGCGGATGAACCGCGCCGTGGTGATCCGGGCCGCGGCCGGCCTGGTCGCGTACGTGAAGCAGCAGCGGCTGGGCGACCTGGTCGTGATCGGCTACGACGCCCGCCACAAGTCGTACGACTTCGCCCGCGACACCGCCGCCGTGGTGGTCGGCGCCGGCCTGCGCGCCGCGCTGCTGCCGCGCCCGCTGCCGACCCCGGTGCTCGCCTTCGCCGTCCGCCACCTGGGCGCGGCCGCCGGCGTCACCGTCACCGCCAGCCACAACCCGCCGCAGGACAACGGCTACAAGGTCTACCTGGGCGACGGCTCGCAGATCGTCCCGCCGGCCGACGCCGGGATCGCCGCCGAGATCGACGCGATCGGCTCGCTGGACGAGGTCCCGCGCGCCGAGGAGGGCTGGGAGGTGCTCGGCGAGGAGGTCGTCGAGGCGTACCTGGCCCGGGCCGTCTCCATCGTGGACGAGCACAGCCCGCGCGACCTGGAGGTGGTCTACACCCCGATGCACGGCGTCGGCCGCGACACCCTGGTCGCCGCCTTCCGCCGGGCCGGCTTCCCCGCCCCCACCGTGGTCGCCGAGCAGGCCGAGCCCGACCCGGACTTCCCGACCGTGGCCTTCCCCAACCCGGAGGAGCCGGGGGCGATGGACCTCGCCTTCCGCACCGCCGCCTCGGTCGGCCCGGACATCGTGATCGCCAACGACCCGGACGCCGACCGCTGCGCGGTGGCCGTCCCGGTCAACGGCAACGCGGCGGGCAGCGGCAACGGCACCTCCGGCTGGCGGATGCTGCGCGGCGACGAGGTCGGCGCGCTGCTCGGCTCGGCCCTGGTCGCGAAGAAGGCCGAGGGCACCTTCGCCACCACCATCGTCTCGGCCACCCTGCTCGGCCGGATCGCCGAGGCCGCGGGCCTGGGGTACGCCGAGACGCTGACCGGCTTCAAGTGGATCTCCCGCGCCGAGGGCCTGCGCTACGGCTACGAGGAGGCGCTCGGCTACTGCGTCGACCCGCAGGGCGTCCGGGACAAGGACGGCATCACCGCCGCCCTGCTGGTCGCCGAGCTCGCCGCCACCCTCAAGAAGTCCGGCCGCACCCTGTCCGACCTGCTGGACGACCTGGCGCTGGAACACGGCCTGCACGCCACCGACCAGCTCTCCGTCCGGGTCCAGGACCTCTCGCTGATCGCCGACGCCATGCGCCGCCTGCGCGAGCGGCCGCCGACCGTCCTGGCCGGCCTCCGGGTCACCCGCGCCGACGACCTGGCGGCCGGCTCCGCCGAGCTGCCGCCCACCGACGGGCTGCGCTACCACCTGGCCGGCGAGGCCGTCCGCTCCGCCCGGATCGTGGTCCGCCCCTCCGGCACCGAGCCCAAGCTCAAGTGCTACCTGGAGGTCGTCCTCCCGGTCACCACCGCCGCCGACCTGGCCGCCACCCGCGAGGCCGCCGCCGAGCTCCTGGCCGGCATCAAGCGGGACCTCGCCGAGGCCGCGGGCCGGACCGCCGACCTCCTCGGGCGGCCCCATGGCGAGGATCGCCTCCCAGGTCTCGGCCATCGTCATC
>NZ_JBHUAF010000083.1:0-27090 GCF_042789895.1 Kitasatospora sp. NPDC056783 | reverse complement strand
GGCCGTCAGCTCCGGCCGCAGGGCGGCCGGGAGCGGGAGGTGGACGGTGGCCTCCCCGCGGAGCTCGTCCCGGACCGGACCGGGACGAGCCGGGGCGTGACGGGAAGGGCCGTCGTCGTGGACCTCAGGCGGTGGTGCCGCCGTCGATCACCAGGTCGTGACCGACGACGTAGCTCGACTCCTCGGACGCCAGCCACAGGACGGCGTTGGCGATCTCCTCGGTGGTGGCGACCCGGCCGATCGGTACGGCGTCGCGCACCCGCTCGTCACGGGCCGTGCGGTCCTCGCCGGACCGGAACGAGAGCGGGGTGTCCGTCGCACCGGGGCTGATCCCGTTGATCCGCACACCGTCGGCGATGTACTCACGGGCGGCGTTGCGGGTCAGGACGCTCACGGCCGCCTTGGAGGCCGCGTAGGCGGACATGCCGGGCCTGCGTCCGTGGAACCCGATGTTCGAAGCGCAGTTGACGATCGTCCCGCCGCCGTTGGCGCGCATGTGGGCGATCTCGTACTTCATGGCCAGCCAGATGCCGGTGGTGTTGACGGCGAAGACGTTCGACCAGACCTCGTCGTCAAGCTCGGCGGTGGGGGCCGGCTTGCCGACGGTGCCCGCGTTGTTGAACGCGATGTGCAGGCCGCCGTGGCGCTCCACGACGGTCGCGACGAGCCGCCGGACGTCGGCGGAGCTGGTGACGTCCGCCTGGACGAAGTCGCCGCGGCCGCCCGCCGCCTCGATGTTCTTGACGGTCTCGGTGAGCGGGTCGACACGTCGACCCGCGACGACCACGGTGGCACCCTCCCGGGCGAAGCGCAGGGCGGTCTCACGGCCGATGTTGGTGCCGCCTCCGGTGACGAGGATGATCCGGTTCGAGAAGCGGTCGGTCATGTGCGTGCCTTTCGTGTTGCGGTAATGTCGGCCGCTCATACGGCCGTGGTGCGTCAGGAGTTACTTGGTCTTGCGGGCGAGGATGGCCCACACCCCGAGCAGTGCGCTGGCGAGGAACACGGCCGAGGCCGCGACCAGGGCGAAGGAGTATCCGGAGGCGGTCGCCGCGGTGCCGCCGCCCAGGTGCAGGGTGCGGGACGCCGCGACCGTGGCGAGCACGGCCAGTCCGACGGTCGGCCCGATCTCCATGCAGGTGTTGACGACCCCGCCGGCCATCCCGGAGTCCGCCTCGTCGACGTCGGAGACGGCGCCGACCGTGGCCCCGGCGAACACCCCGACGATGCCGAGCGGGAAGACGACCATGCCGATGGCGATCTCCGCGGTGAAACCGGTGTCGGCGCTGAGGCCGGACAGCAGCAGCAGTCCGCAGGCCGCCACCACGAAGCCGGCCGTCAGGACCTTCAGCGGGCCGAGCCGCCGGATGGCCCGTCCGACGAAGGCGGCGGCCGGCAACTGCGCCGCGGCGAACGGCAGGAAGTAGAGCGAGGTCAGCGCGGGGGAGCCGCCCTTGACCTGCTGGCAGTAGAGCGAGAAGAAGTAGAACACGGAGGACATCCCGGCCGACGCGGCCAGCACGGCCCACAGCGCGGTGGCCCTGGGCAGCGAGGCGACGAACCGCAGCGGCAGCACCGGGTTGGCGGCCCGGAGTTCGACCAGGAGGAACCCGACGAGCAGGACGACGCCCAGAGCGATGGGCCCGTAGGTGCCCGGGCTGTTCCACCCGTCGGTCTCGGTGGCCGCCAGCCCCCAGGTGAGCACCGTCAGGCCGACGGTGATCAGGACGCTGCCCGGCACGTCGAGCGGCGCGGCCGAGCTGCTCTCCCCCGTCGGGAGGAACCGTCGTGCCGCCCCCAGCACCACCAGGGACACCACGACGGGGACGGCGAACTCCCAGCGCCAGGACGTGTAGGCGCAGACGACTCCGGAGAGCAGCGTCCCGGAGGTCGCGCCGAGCGCCGACAGGGTCCCCCAGACGGCCACCGCGCGCTGGTGCGCGGCACGGTCCCGGTAGACCACCCCCAGCAGCGACATCGCCGCCGGCGCGGCCAGCGCGGCGCCGGCGCCCTGCACGAACCGGGCCGCCAGCAGCAGCGCCGCGTCGGGCGCGCAGCCGGCGAGGGCGGAGGCCGCGCCGAACAGCGTGACCCCCCAGATCAGGACCCGCCGCCGCCCGGCGCGGTCGGCGAGCCGGCCGCCCAGCAGGAGCAGGCCGGAGAAGGACAGCCCGTAGGCGGTGCTCGCCAGGGTGAGCTGGGCGTCCGACAGGTCCAGTTGCCGTTGGATCGACGGAAGGGCCGGCGAGAGCATCGTGATCGAGAAGATCAGGACGGTCTGCATCGCGGCCAGCAGCGCGAACGCGGTGCCGGGCCGGGTGACGGCCCCGCCGAGGGACGGGGCGGCGACGGTATTGCGCTCCGTCAGTGTCATGGGGGCGTTCCTCACAACTCGCTAAGAGACGTCTCCGGACGTCAGGAGCTCGACGGCAGTCGGATGGACTGGTCGTGGTGGAAGATGTTCAGCGGGTCGTAGGCGGCCTTGACCCGCTGGAGCCTGGGGTAGCCGTCCTTGTAGTACAGGGTGTGCCAGGGCGCGCCCGAGGTGTTCCACTGCGGGGAGTTCAGGTCCACGTCGGCGTAGCCGATGAAGCAGCCGTCCGTCACGTCGTTGGACACGGGGACGCCGCCGGTGGCCGCGTAGACGTCGCGGTAGAACTCGCGGATCCAGTCCAGGTGGGCCTGGTCGTCCGCCTGGTCGTACCAGAAGGTGATGTAGTGCAGCTTCTGCACCGAGTCGCGCTGGGCGACGACGGTGTCGGAGCCGCCGACGGTATTGATCCGGCCGCCGAAGGTGGTCAGCATGACGACCGACATCGGGCCGTTGTAGTCGGTGCGGGTCAGGTTCTTCCAGAAGGCGGCTATCTGGTCGTCGGGGAAGCCCCGGCGCAGGTAGGCGGACTTGGCCTTGAAGCGCGCCGAGGTGTCGGGCGCGGTGAAGCCAGGCCACAGGGTCACGGCGTGCTGCCAGGAGACCAGGCGGCGGTCGTCCACCGAGTAGTCGATGCCCGTCCCCGCGTTGACGGCGGCGAGGAAGTCGTCCAGGAGCGTGCCGGCGTTCGCCAGCCCGGCGTCGATCTGGGTGGACATCGTGAACCTGCCCGCCGACCGGTGCGTCGGCTTGAGCTGGGCGAACAGCGAGGCGTACGGCGAGGTGGCCGAGCTGTTGTCGGCGCACCACTGCCCGAAGTTGCGCAGCAGCCTGGTGAACGCCGCCTCGGTCATGCCCGACCACGACCACGACACGCTGCTGAGGATCACCTGCGACGGCGGCTGCGGCAGCAGCGTCGTGGGGTCGGAGCCCTTGGCGCCCGGGGACCGCATCAGGTACTTGGTGATGATGCCGAAGTTGCCGCCGCCACCGCCGGTGTGCGCCCACCACAGGTCGCGGTTGGGGTCGGAGGCCTCCCGGGTGGCGACGATCTTGCGGGCGCGTCCCCTGGCGTCCACCACGACGACCTCGATGCCGTAGAGGTGGTCCACCGTCAGGCCGTGCTTGCGGGACAGGGCGCCGTAGCCGCCGCCCACGATGTGGCCGCCGGCGCCGACGGTGGGGCAGGTGCCGCCGGGTATGGTGACGCCCCAGCCCTTGTAGAGCTTGGTGTAGACGTCGCCGAGCAGCGCGCCCGGCTCGATCACGAAGGCCCGGTACTGCGGGTCGTAGAAGACGTCCTTCATCAGCGAGACGTCGATGACCGCCCGCACACCGGAGTCGGTGACGAAGTCCTCGTAGCAGTGGCCGCCGGCGCGGACCGCGATCCGCTTGCCGGCGCGTACGTAGTCCTGGACCGCCTGGAGCACCTGGTCGGCGTTGCCCACCACGCGTATCTCGTCGGGCGTGCCCACCCAGCGGAGGTTGTGGCCCCAGACCAGGTCGGGGTACCGGCGGTCGCCGGACGCCACGGTGATGGGCCCGAAGGTGCCGCCCGGTGCGGTCGGTGCGATGGTGGAGGCGGTCGGGTCGGGGGTGCTCGGTGTGTCGGCGATGGCGGTTCGGGCCGCGGCGGGGACCAGGGCGAGCCCCGCGAGGGACCCGCCGGTCACCGCGCTCTTCGACAGGAATCTACGGCGTGAGACGTGCGTCATCATTCTTCACTCTTCTGACAAGGGGCGGCGATTGACATCGGACCGGTGCGACGGACCGCTCATTGAGCCGCGGTCTCCCCGGCCGTGACGCGCAGCCGGGCGGTCATCGCGTCGGCGGTTTCGGTGAAGTCGGAGGTGATGTCGGCCAGGTACTCGGGCTCCCGGGTGGCGCGCTCGGAGGCTTCCTCGGTGAGGGTGAGCAGGAGCGTCAGGGTGAGCTCCCCGGCCGGCGTCTCGCCGAGCTGGTTGACGATCTCCGCGAAGTCGGTGGTGTTATCGCTCGTGAAGGTGATCCGGCCGGCCTGCTCGTCCGGGGTGACCCGCTGCACCAGGACCCGCTCACCCCGCTCGGCACGGCGCAGGTAGCCGACCTCGTACCGCTCCTCGATGGTGCTCGCGGTGATCGCGGGCACGTAGCTGACCGGCTCCTCCGCCTTGTGAAGCATCGCCTGCCACACCTCGCCGCGGCCCACGGCCTCCGCGGGGTCGTTGTCCGGGCTGTTGACGAGACGCGTCCAGGACAGCGTGATCTGCATGGAACCCGTTCCCCTCGGTTGGATTCTGTGGATGAGAAGGGCGAGGCGAGGCCACCGTGGTCCACCGATGTCTGATGAAGCGTCAAACATCCGGTCCGCTGGCCGAATCGATCCCCGGAGAGCGCGAATTCCCCCGGGTTTCCCCACCCCTTGCGCCGTCGACCCGGTCCTTCTCGGGCCGCTTTCGACACTACCGCCGCGCCAGGCGCTCACGGACGGGACGCCGGGGGACTGCGTCAAGTCGAGGACCGTGCCGGGTTCGTCGATGCTCCGACGTCGCCCGATCTCGATTCGCGGCGGGTGCCGGAGAGGTCGCGCCGGGCGGCCGCACGGGGAACGGCGAACAGATGACAGCTGACAGATTTCGAAATCTGTCAGCTGTCATCTGTTCGCCGTCCACTCCCTGTCAGTGGTGCTCGTACCGCCGCATCGCCCGCAGGCCGCCGTACGCGGCCAGGGCCGTCCAGAGCGCCATGATCAGCAGTCCGGTCCAGTGGCCGTAGTGGATGCCCGGCTCGGGCTTGGTGCGGGTCGCGTACAGGCCGGCCCGGTCCGGCAGGAACTGGCCGAGTTCACGGACGCCGGGGATGGCGGCCAGCCAGGTGGTGCCCAGGAACACCATCGGGGTCAGCAGGCCGAGCGCGGCGCTCAGGTTCCCCATCATCGCGGTCAGTCCGAGACAGAGCAGCACCATCATCGGGTGGTAGAGCACTCCGGCCAGGAAACTGCGGGCCAGGCCCGGAGTGGAGAGGTCCAGGCCGACGGTGGTGCCGACGGCCAGGAACGAGCCCGCCGTCGAGGCCAGCCCGAGCAGCAGGCCCAGCCCCGCGCCGAGCGCGAGCTTGGCGCCGTACAGCCGGCCGCGCCGGGGGACGGCGGTGAGTGAGGCGCCGACCATGCGGGTGTTGAACTCCTGGCCGATCAACAGGACGCCGAGGCAGGCCACCGCGACGTGGCCGAACAGCAACCCGTAGAAGATCCCGTTGGCCGGGTCCTCGCCGGGCGTGTGGTCCTTCGCCCCGTAGGCGGCGTTGACGGCCGCCGTGACGCCGACGGTCATCGCCAGGGCGACCAGCGGGGCCGCCCACTGCGAGGGCAGCGTGGTGAACTTGACCCGCTCGGCGCGCAGGGCGTCGGACACCGTGCTCGTCGTCGCTCCCATCCCTGGCCTCCCCGCTCCCGGCGCCGCCATCTCCGGCGTGCCCATCTCCGGCGCCGCCACCTCCGGGGTCCCCATCTCCGGCCTCCTGCCTGTCATTTCCTGAATCCCGTCTTCCGTTCGCCCGCGGTCACTTGGCGCGCCGCAGGGCGCGCAGGCCGCCGTACGCGGCCAGGGCCGTCCAGAGCGCCATGATCAGCAGTCCGGTCCAGTGGCCGTAGGCGACCTTCGGGTCGTCGGCGTAGCGCAGCGCGTACTGGCCGGCCCGGTCCGGCAGGAACTGGACCACCAGGCGGATACCGGGTACGCCGCCGAGCAGCGGCGAGAGCAGGAAGAGGGACGGGACCAGCAGTCCCATGGCGGCGGTGAGGTTGCCCAGCAGGGCGGTCGTCCCGAGGCAGAGCACCACCAGCATGGTCTGGTAGAGCACTCCGGCGACGGCGGCGCGGACGAAGGCGGGCCCGTCCCACTCGGCGGGGACGGTGGCCGCGTACCCGGCGAAGGCGCCCGCCGTGCCGACGGCGCCGACGGTGAGGCCGACCAGCGCGCCGAGCGCGAGCTTGGCGCCGTACAGCCGGCCACGACGCGGGACGGCGGTGAGCGACACGTCGATCATCCGGGTGTTGAACTCCTGGCCGATCAGCAGGACGGCGAAGCAGACCAGCGCCGCCTGGCCGAAGTTGAGCCCGTAGAAGACGCCGACGCCCGGATCGTCGGTGATGCTGTGATCCTTGCCGCCGAGGGCGGCGCCGATCGCGGTGGTGACCCCGGCGGTGAGCGCGAGGGCGAGCATTGGGGTGATCCAGAGCGAGCGGAGGGTGGTGAGCTTGATCCGTTCGGCGCGCAGGGCGTCGAGGGCGGGAGCCGGAGCGCTCATGCGGCAGCCTCCGCACGGTACTCGACGCTGTCGGCCGTCATCCGCATGAACGCCTCCTCCAGTGAGTCCTGTTGTACGGCGATCTCGTACAGCACGACGCCGTTGGCGGCGGCGAGCGCGGCGATCCGCTCGGGCTCGGCACCGCTCACCTCCCAGGTGCCGCCGCCGACTTCGGTGGCGTCCAGGCCGTGGCCGGGGTCGCCGAGCAGGGCGGCGAGCTTGGCCGGGTCGACGGCGCGGACCCGGACCCTGGTCCGGCCGTGGCGGTCGATGAACGCGGCGGTGGCGGCGTCGGCGAGCAGCCGGCCGCGCCCGATCACCACCAAGTGGTCGGCGGTCAGCGCCATTTCGGTCATCAGATGGGAGGAGACCAGCACCGCGCGGCCCTCGGCGGCCAGGTCGCGCAGCAGGGTGCGGATCCAGCGGATTCCCTCCGGGTCCAGGCCGTTCACCGGTTCGTCCAGCAGCAGCACCGGCGGGTCGCCGAGCAGCGCGGCGGCCACTCCGAGGCGCTGGCGCATACCGAGCGAGAAGCCCCGGATCCGCCGCCCGGCCGCGTCCGCCAGGCCGACCTGGCCGAGCACCTCGTCGACCCGGCGTCCCGGCAGCCCGTTGCTCGCGGCGAGCCAGCGCAGGTGGCCGTGCGCCGTCCGGCCGCCGTGCAGCGCCTGGGCGTCCAGCAACGCTCCGACCGTCCGCAGCGGGGCCGGAAGCCGAACGTACGGCCGGCCGTCGACCAGCGCGTGTCCGGCGGTCGGCCGGTCGAGGCCGAGGACCAGGCGCATGGTGGTGCTCTTTCCGGCGCCGTTCGGGCCGAGGAAGCCGGTCACCACGCCGGGTCGGACCTCGAAGGTCAGGTCGTCGACGACGCGCCGGCCGTCGTACTCCTTGGTCAGGCCCTGGATCTCGATCACGGCCCGCTCCCCTCGTCTCGTCGTCGGTGGCGTCCGCCGGTCGGCCGTGGCCGGCCCCGGGCGGTGGCTCCATTCGACCGGAGCGGGCGGGTGCGGCGGATCCCGCCGGGGCGGGGAGCCGCCTCCCTCCCGAGAGGGAGACCGCGCGCGACCGGCGCGGGAGCCGGCGGCCGGGCGGGGCTGGCAGGATGGCGTCCATGTCCAAGATCGCAGCGCTCAGGAGCGCGGTGCTCGGAACCGCCGCTCCCGGGGGCGCGGGGCCGGGGGGCCTGATGCCGGGGAGCCGGATGCCGGGGAGTCCGACGGTGGGGAGAGCGGTGTCGAGGTTCGTCGCGCCGCTGGTGGCCGGGGTCACGTACGCGCGGCTGCTGCACCTGCTGGTCGGGTGGATCTTCGCGGGCGTCGTGCTGATGATCTACCCGGGAACGTACCGCAAGGGCCTCGGCGAGATCCTGATGGCGGCCGTCCCGGTCGACTGCGTGCTGCTCGCCGCGGTGGCCCTCATCCCGGCGGCACGGCGGGCCGAAGGGGTGCAGGCACGGCTGCTGCTGGTGCCCGACCGTGAGGAGGACATCGCCACCGAGCCCTCCCGGACCTGGGCCGACCGGCGCCGCACGGCGGGCTGGTTGATCGGCCGGGTCGTGCTCGGTTCGGCGGCCGGGTTCGTGCTGTCCTTCGGATCCGCGGCCTGCTACGAACGGCTGACCGGTCCGGACGCGCTCTGGTACCTCCCGCTCTCCCCGCTGCCGGTGCTCGGCTTCGGCTGGTTCCTGGTCCTCGTCGGCCGCCTCCAACTGGCCATGGCCGTACGACTGCTGGGGCCATCGCCGGTGGAGCGGCTGGCCGAGGCGGAGCTGCGGGCCGAACGGCTGCTGGAACGCAACCGGCTGGCCAGGGAACTGCACGACTCGATCGGACACGCGCTGACCGTGACGGTCCTTCAGGCCGGCGCCGCGCGCGAGGTCGGGGACCCGGCCTTCGTCGCCAAGGCGCTCGAAGTCATCGAGGAGACCGGCCGCTTGGCCATGGAGGACCTCGAACGCACCCTCGTCCTGCTGCGCGAGACGCCGCCGGGATCGGGCGGCGCGGCCACCGAGCAGCCCGGCATCGACCAGCTGCCCGCGCTCCTCGACACCGCCAGGGCGGCCGGAAGTCCGGTGGAGGCGCGGATCGAGGTACCACCCGGCGCACTGCCCGGCGTGCTCTCCCGGGAGTCGTACCGGATCGTCCAGGAAGGCGTCACCAACGCGCTCAAGTACGCGCCCGGCGAGCCGATCGACATCCGGATCGCCGTACGGGACGGGCGGTTGGAGCTGCGCTGCGCCAACCGGCTGTCCGGCGGCGGGCGTTCGGCGGCCGGTGCGGGGCGTCCGTCCGTGACCGGGGCTCCCAGGGGCGGAACCCGCAAGGGCGGCAAGGGGCTGCGCGGCATCCGCGAGCGCGCGACGCTGCTCGGCGGCGAGGCGGAGGCAGGGGCGGTCGGGACGACGGTGGGGGCGTCGGGGGCGCCGGGGGTGCCGGCGGCACTGGGGGCGCTGGGGGCGTTCCAGGGCGGCGGAGGGGAGTGGGTGCTGAGCGTCCGGCTGCCCCTACGCTTGGGCTCGTGACGAACGATCTGGATGCGGCGGGCCGGGGCGGGGCAGCCGCCGGAGTGACGGACATCCTGCTCGCCGACGACGAGGAACTGGTCCGGGCCGGCCTGCGGGCCGTCCTGGAGGCGCAGGGGGACCTGCGGGTGGTCGGTGAGGCGGCCGACGGCGCGGAGGCCGTCGCCCTCGCCCGGGCGCTGCGCCCGCACGTGGTGCTGATGGACGTCCGGATGCCGGTGCTGGACGGCCTGGCGGCCACCCGCGAACTGCTGCGCCCCGGCGCGCCGGGGGAGCGGCCGCCGCGCGTCCTGGTCGTCACCACCTTCGAGAACGACGACTACGTCTACCAGGCGCTGCGCGCGGGTGCCGACGGCTTCCTGCTCAAGCGTGCCCGCCCGGCCGAGATCGCGCACGCGGTCCGGCTGGCGGCGGCGGGTGAGTCACTGCTGTTCCCGGCGGCGATCCGTCGACTGGCGGCCGGGCAGGGCAACCCGACCGCCCGCGCGGCCATGGAACGGGCGGCGCTGACCGAGCGCGAGGCGCAGGTGCTGCGGCTGGTCGCGCGGGGCCTGAGCAACGGGGAGATCGCCGAGCAACTGTTCCTCGGCGTGCAGACGGTGAAGACGCATGTCAGCAGCGTGCTGGCGAAGCTGGGCGCGCGGGACCGCACCCAGGCGGTGATCGCGGCGTACGAGTCGGGGTTCGTCGAGCCGTCGGAATGAGGGCGTCGCGGTGACCGTGCCGACATGACCGTGCCGAAGTGACCGCGCCGAAGTTTCCGCGCCGTAGTGATCGTGCCGGGGTGGCCTCGGCGTGGCGGAACCGGCGGGTGGCACCACCTTGTGCCGCGGGTGGGCGGCGCCGCTGACGGGGTGGTCCGTCAGCGGGGCGGTCCGTCAGGTGGGGCGGTCCGTCAGGCGGGGTAGGCGTGGGTCTGGGCGGCCTTGACCGACGCCCAGACGGCGGCGCCGGGTGCCAACTCCAGCTCCGCCACGGCGGCCGGGGTCAGGTCGGCGGCCATTGGCAGGTCGCCGACGAGTTCGGCGCGGACCTGGTCGCCGTGCAGGTCCAGCCCGGTGACCTCGGCCTTCCACAGGTTGCGCGCGCTGGTTTGCGGACGCTCCCGGTACAGCGTCACGGCGGAGGGCGGGAAGGCGACGAAGGCCGGACCGTCCAGGTCCTCGGCGGTGGCCAGGACGGTGCCGTCCGGGAGCGTGACCCGGCCGCCCTCGGCCCGGCCCTGGTACAGGTTCAGCCCGACCAGCCGGGCGATGTAGTCGGTGCGCGGGCGCCGCGCCACCTCGGCCGGGCTGCCGGACTGCACCTCCCGCCCGTCCTCGATCACGACCAGTCGGTCGGCCAGCACCATGGCGTCCAGTGGGTCGTGCGTGACCAGCACCGCCACCGCCTCGAACTCGGCGAGATGGCGCCGTAGTTGCGCCCGGACATCGAGCCGGGTGCGGGCGTCCAGGGCGGCCAGCGGCTCGTCCAGCAGGAGCAGCCGGGGGCGTACGGCGAGGGCGCGGGCGAGCGCGACCCGCTGGGCCTGGCCGCCGGAGAGCCGGCCGGGGCGGGCCGAGGCGTGGTCGGCGAGGCCCATCCGCTCCAGCCAGCCGGCCGCCTCGGCCCGCGCCTCGCGCTTGGGGCGGCCCTGGCAGCGCGGGCCGAAGGCGACGTTGTCGAGCGCGCTGAGGTGCGGGAACAGCAGGTAGTCCTGGAACACCACGCCGACCGGTCGCTGCTCGGCGGGAGTGTGCACGCGCCGCGCCGGGTCCTCCAGGAGCCGTCCGTCCAGGCGCAGATGGCCGCCGGTGAGCGGGAGCAGGCCTGCGAGGGCGCGCAGGGCGGTGGACTTGCCGGCGCCGTTGGGGCCGAGCAGCGCGACCACCTCGCCGGGGGCGGCGGTGAGGGCGAGGTCGAGGGCGAACGCGGCGCGTTCGACCCGCAGCCGGGCGTCCAGGGCGGGGCCGGAAAGGCCCTCGGTGGTCATCACGCTCGTCACGCTCATCACGGTAGGCGGGGTTCGCGGGGCCGCCGGGGCGGCGTCCCGGCGTACGAGGGGAGGCCCGAGGGCGCGCCGGGCGCGGGTGGGGTCACGGCGTCGACAGCCAGCGGTCGCGCAGTCCGACCAGGACGGCGACGGAGACCGCCAGCAGCACCAGCGACAGCGCGATCGCCGCCTGCGGGTCCGACTCCATGGCCAGGTAGACGGCCAGCGGCATCGTCTGGGTGCGGCCGGGGAAGTTGCCCGCGAAGGTGATCGTCGCGCCGAACTCGCCGAGCGCCCGGGCCCAGGCCAGGACGGCCCCGGCGGCGACCCCCGGGGCGATCAGTGGCAGGGTGACCCGCCGGAATGCGGTCAGCCGGGAGGCCCCCAGGGTCGCGGCGGCCTCCTCGTAGCGGGGATCGGCGGCCCGCAGCGCGCCCTCGACGCTGATCACCAGGAACGGCATCGCGACGAACGCCTCGGCGATCACGACCCCGGTGGTGGTGAACGGCAGCGTGATGCCGAACGCCGAGTCCAGCCAGGAGCCGACGATGCCACGCCGCCCGAGGACCAGCAGCAGGGCCACACCACCGACCACCGGCGGCAGCACCAGCGGCAGGGTGACCAGCGCCCGGATCAGCCGTCGGCCCGGCAACTCGGTGCGGGCGAGCAGCCAGGCCAGCGGGACGCCGAGGACCAGCGACACCGCGGTGGCGGCGGTGGCGCTGATCAGCGACAGGCGCAGCGCGTCCCAGACTGCGGTGCCGGTGAGCTGCTCGGACAGGCCGCTCCAGGGCGCCCGGACCAGCAGACCGGCCAGCGGCAGGATCAGGAACGCCAGTCCGAGCAGCGCCGGGAGCAGCAGGGTGACCGGGACGCGGTGCGCGCGCGGGCGACGGCGCGGCGGGGCCGTCGCGGGTCCTGCCGCGCCGTCGGCGGTTCGGTCCGGGCCCGGGTGGTCCGGGCCCGGGTGGTTCGTCCCGGCGCCGGTGGTGCGGTCGCTCACGGGGCCTGGAAGCCCGCGGTGGTCAGCACCTGCTTGGCCTCGGGCGACTGGACGTAGGCGAGGAAGGCGGCGGCGCCGTCCTTGTTCGGGGCCTTGGCGAGGGCGGCGATCGGGTAGTCGTTCACGGCCTTGTCGGCCTCGGGGAAGTCCACGCCGTCGATCTTCGCAGCATCGGCCCGCACATCGGTCTTGTACACCAGGGAGGCGTCGACCTCGCCCAGTTCGACCTTGGTCAGCGCGCCCTTGACGTCCTGCTCCAGGGTGACCGGCGTCAGGTCGAGGCCGGCGGCCTTGAGTGCCGTCTGGGCGGCGGCGCCGCACGGCACCTCCTTCGCGCACAGGGCGACCTTCACGCCGGAGGCGGTCAGGTCCTTGAGGCCCGCGATGTGCTTGGGATTGCCCTTGGGGACGGCGATGCTGAGCGTGTTCCTGACGAAGGTCGTCGGCTGCCCGCTGACGCCGCCCGCGTCCGTCACGGTCTTCATGGTGGCCGGGCTGGCGGCGGCGAACACGTCCGCCGGGGCACCGGAGTTGATGCTCGTGGCGAGGCTGGAGCTGCCGCCGAAGTTGAAGGTGACCTTGGTGCCGGGGTTGGCGGCCTCGAACTTCCTGCCGAGGTCGGTGAAGGTCTCCTTGAGCGAGGCGGCGGCGAAGACGGTGAGGGTGCCGGAGGCTTTCGGGACGCTGCCGGTGCCGGTGCCGGCAGCGGCGGACGCGTTCGGGGAAGCGCTGGAGGAGGCCGCGGAACCGGAGGACGTACCGCCGTCGCTGCCGCAGGCGGTGGCCCCGAGGCTGAGGGCGAGGACCGCGACCGTGGCGACGGCGAGCCTGCGGGTGGTGATGGTTCGGGTGCTCATCGGTGCTTCCCCTCCAGGGTGCGCGCCGGGACGGGCGCGAGGGAACGGTCGCAGGTGCGGCCATTAAGGCGATCATAGTGTCGCAGATGCGAGCGATGAACCCCTTGTGGCTTCGCAGAGGCGGGGGTGGAGGCGGAGGCGGGTGCGGGGTGCCGCACTGCCTCGGGACGGCCCGGACGGGTCTGACCGGGGGTGGGTGCGCATGGGCCGGTCGCGGGTGGCCGGCGGGGTTCCGCGGACGGATGTCAGATGACAGCTGACGGATTTCAGCTGACAGATTTCAGATTCTGTCATCTGTTCGTTGTTCGTTGCCTGGTGTTCGCGGTCCGTCGCCCGTCGTCGGCCGGGTACAGGACCGGGTCATTCGAGCACACTGCCCGCGGCTCGCGGGCGGCTTTTCAGATCTTCGCCTGACCGATTCCGGCCCCTCGATAGCGTCCCACGCACCCCAGGCCGGAAGCGCACATGCGGTTGGCATATGCCATTCGTGCGCGGTGCGCCCGGCCGGGGAGCCCGGGCGCACCGCGTACCGCCCCCGGGCCCGACCGGTCGACCGGAGGTCCCATGGGCACCCTCAACCATCTCAGCCTCGGCTGGCTGACTCCCGCCCTCTCGTACCTGATGGCCTGTGCCGGCGCCGCCCTCGGGCTGCGCTGCGCCCTGCGCGGCCTGACCGCGAGCGGCCCGGTCCGGCGGAACTGGCTGATCACCGCCGCCGCCGCGATCGGCTCCGGCATCTGGACCATGCACTTCGTCGCCATGTTCGGCTTCACCGTCGACGGCACCGAACTGCGCTACAACGTGCCGCTGACCGTTCTCAGCCTCGTGGTCGCGGTGCTGGTCACCGGTCTCGGCCTGACCGTCGTCTGCTACGGGCGGCACCGCGGCCTCTCCCTGCTCTCCGGTGGCGTCACCACCGGCCTCGGTGTCGCGGCGATGCACTACCTGGGCATGGCCGCCGTACGGATGCACGGCGCCCTGCACTACGACGCCGGGACGGTCGCGCTGTCCGTCCTGGTCGCGGTCGGTGCCGCCACCGCCGCGCTCTGGGCCGCCGTCACCATCCGCAACGTGTACGCGGCCGCGGCCGCCGCGCTGGCCATGGGGCTCGCCGTCAGCTGCATGCACTACACCGGCATGGTCGCCGTCCGTGTCCGGCTGGACCCCACCCGGAGCGCTCTCGGCGGGGCCAGTCCGATGGAGTTCGTCTTCCCGCTGGCCGTCGGCCTCGGCTCCTTCCTCTTCCTCGCCTCGGCCTTCGTGGCGCTCTCGCCGACCGACCGGGAGCGGGCCGGCTACCGGGAGGCGGGGCGGCTTTCCACCGAGGCGCCCTCCGGCGCGGCCGCGCACCCCGTCGCCGAGCGGCCCGAGCCCGCACCGGTCCGGGCCGGACGCCACGACCGCGCCGCCTGAGACGCTCGCCCGTCCCTGCCCGTCCCTGCCCGTCCTTGCCCGTCCTTGCCCGTCCTTGCCCGTCCGGGCCGTCCCCGCCTCATCCCGGCCCCGCCGCGTGCCGTACCCGCTTCGTCCTGTACCCGCCTTCCCGGGCGCCCTGCCCGCGCCCGCCTGCCAGCCCCTGCCCGAAAGGCTCCTCACCCATGCGAGAAGACCGCGGTACCGCCCCCGGTGCCCGTCGGGGTGCCCATGCGGGGCCGCCCGCCCGGTCGCCGCGCCCCGGCCCGTGGCTGCGCGGACTGCGCCCCCGGACCGTCCGCGCCCGGATCATCGCACTGCTGATGGTCCCGGTCGTCTCCGTCATCGCCCTGTGGGGGTTCGCCACCGTCACCACCGCCCAGGGCGTCTGGAACCTGCTGCGGCAGCGGGACGCCCAGCGAACGGTGCTCACCCCGGTCGCCGAGACGGTCGCCGGGCTGCAAGCCGAACGCACCGCCGCAGGCCAACTGCTGACCGCCTCGGCTGCCGCTCCTACGGCCACCCCCACGGCCACCCCCACCGCCGCCCGCGAGAGCGCCCTGCGCGAGGCCGCCGCGGCCACCGACCGGGCACTCACCCCGCTGTTCCCCGACGCCCGCCACCCCGACCGTGGCTACAACCGGGCCGACGCCCAGGGCCTGGGCGGTGACGCGGCCGCCCGACTGGACGCCCTCGGCGGCTCGCTCGCCGCGCTGCCCGTGCTGCGTGACCGGGTCCTGGCCGGAAGTGTCGGCTGGCCCGAGGTGTACGCCGCGTACGGCGAGGCGGTGGACCGGGCCCTCGCCGCGGCGGGTGCGGTGACCCCGTCCCTGGACCGCCAAGTGGCCACCGACGCGGGGGCCTTGGTGGAACTGGCCCGGTCCCGGGAGCTCCTCGCCCGGGAGGACGCGCTGCTGCGCGCCGCCCAGGTGTCCGGCGGGCTCGGTGACGACCAACTGCGGGAGTTCTCCGGTGTGGTCTTCGCCCGGCGTGAGTTCGAGCGGGACGCCGTCGCGGCCCTGCGTCCCGCCGACCGGGAGGCCCTGCTCGCCGTCACCGGAGGCCAGGACCACCGTGAGCTGGCCGGGTACGAGGACAAGGTCCGGGCGGCGGTGGACGGTCGGGCAGCCGTCGCCGGAGTGCCGGCGGGCCGCTGGGCGATGGTCGCCGGAAACGTCGCCGGCGGACTGCGGTCCGTCGAGGACCAGGCCGGACGGCTCGCCGCCGAGCGCCAGGACCCGTACGCGCTGGGCCTGTTCACGCCGGCCGGGATGGCCGTGCTGCTCGGTCTGGTCGGCGTGCTGGCCTCGCTGGTGATCTCGGTGCAGATCGGGCGCGGGCTGGTCACCGAGCTGATCGGCCTGCGCAATTCGGCACTTGAGCTGGCCGGGCGCAAACTTCCGGAGGCCATGCGGAAGTTGCGTGCGGGAGAGGAGGTTGACGTCGAGGCCGAGGTATCCCGGCCGGTGGAGCGGGGAGACGAGATCGGCCAGGTTCACCGGGCGTTGGGCACGGTCCAGCGGGCGGCGGTCACGGCGGCGGTGGAACGGGCCGAGGTGCTCTCCGGGGTCTCCGGGGTCTTCGTCAACCTCGCGCGTCGCAGCCAGGTCCTGGTGCACCGCCAACTCACCCTGCTGGACGCGATGGAGCGTCGCACCGAAGACCCATCCGAGCTGGCGGACCTGTTCCGGCTGGACCACCTCACGACCCGGATGCGCCGCCACGCCGAGGGGCTGATCATCCTCTCCGGGGCCGCCCCGGGCCGGGGTTGGCGCCGACCGGTCCCGCTGGTGGACGTCGTGCGCGCGGCCGTGTCGGAGGTCGAGGAGTACGCCCGGGTCGAGGTGCACCCGCTGCCCCGCACCGCCGTGGCCGGGCACGCCGTCGCGGACCTCACCCACCTGGTGGCCGAACTGGTGGAGAACGCCACCGGCTTCTCCCCGCCACACACCCGGGTGCACATCCGGGGCGAACAGGTCGGCAACGGCTTCGCGTTGGAGATCGAGGACCGCGGTCTGGGCATGGGTCCGGAGATGCTGGACTCGGCCAACCGGCGGATCGCCGCCGCCGAGCAGAGCGGCCTCTTCGACAGCGACCGGCTCGGCCTGTTCGTGGTCAGCCGACTCGCCCGGCGGCAGGCCGTCCGGGTCTCGCTGGTGACCTCCGCGTACGGCGGCACCACCGCGGTGGTCCTGCTGCCCACCGCGCTGCTGGCCGACGGTACGACGGAGGCTGGGCCGGAGGACGCGCGGCACGAGCCCGGGGACGTGCGGCACGATCGGGGGGACGTGCGGCACGGCTTCGAGCCCGTGTCGTCCGGAGCGGCAGCGGATCCCGCGAGGCCGGTGGTCGGGGCCGCGCAGGCGGGGTTCGCACGGTCGGAGTTCGCGCAGGCGGGGTTCGTGGAGCCGGAGCAACGGGGCGGGCCGGAAGGTGAGTTCACCTCGGGGAGCGGCCGCCCGGAGCGGCCGGCCGAAGGTCCGGCCGGAGGAGCGCGGCACGGGGAGTCTTCGCAGGGCGGGGCGGACCCCGGGTTTCCGGCGGCGGGTGGGCCGCCGCCGGAGGGCGGGGCGTTGCTGCCGTTCGGTGTCCGGGGCGGAGCCCCTGGGCAGCCGCGCCGCACCCCTTTCCGGGCCTCCACCGCCCGGACTGCCGGTCCGGCCGCGGACGGGGGCGAGGGTGTGGACGGGGGCGCGGGTGCGGTCATCCCTGCGCGGTCCGGGCCGCCGTGGCCGTACGGTGCGGAGGCGTACCGCACGGACCCCGTCCCGGAGTCCGCACCCGCACCCGCACCCGGCCCGGGGCCGGCCGGCGGCCGAGCGGACGGTCACCACCCGGCCGGCCACCGCGTGGGCGACCACCGAGAGGGCCGTGGCCGACCGCAGGACCACCGTATCGACCAGGGCCCGGAAGAGCTGCCGCGCCGGACCCGTCAGGCGAGCCTGGTGCCGCAGCTGCGCGAGGCCCCGGTCCGGCAGGCCGCGCACAACCGACGTACAGCCGCCGCCTCCGCCGCCGCCTCCGCCGGTTTCGGCGACGGTCCCGGCGACGGATCCGGTGCCGCCGACCGCAGTCCGGAGGCGGCGCGCGCGGCGATGTCAGCATTCCAGAACGGCTGGGCGCGAGGCCTGAACCCGGAGGGCCGACGGGACGGGCAGCCCATCGGCCCTCCGCAGGCGCCACAGGCGCGCCGGCACCAACCGTCGTCCCGACCCGAAGGAGAGCGTCCGTGATCGCCACCACCCACCGCGCGGGGGAGCTGAACTGGCTCCTCGACGAGCTGGTCCAGCGCGCCCCCGAGCTCCGCTTCGCCGTGATGCTCTCCGCCGACGGCCTGGCCATGGGCACCTCGGCCGGCCTGCCGCGCGAGGACGGAGAGCACCTGGCGGCCGTCGCTTCCGGTTTCCACAGCCTGGCCAAGGGGGCCGGCCGGCACTTCGGTGCGGGCGAAGTCCGCCAGACCATGGTCGAGTTGGAGGGCGGCTACCTGCTCGTCGCGGCGGCGGGGGAGGGTACCTGTCTCGCCGTGTTCGCCACCGCCAGGGCCGATCTCGGGCTGATCGCCTACGAGATGGCCAGACTGGTCCGCCGGGTCGGGGAGCACCTGAGCACACCTCCGCGGGCGGTGGGCGGCCGGTGAGTCCCGCGCCCCGTCCGTACCGGGAACGACATCCGGAGCGCCCGAGGGACGAACCCGGAGAGTACCCCCGCAACCCGCTCGCCGCCGCGCACCGGGCCCACTGGTACGACGACGAGGCCGGACCGTTGGTCCGTCCGTACGCGATGACCCGGGGGCGCACCGGGGGCGGGGAGCAGCAGTTCGACCTGATCGCCGTGGTGGTCACCGAACAGCCCGACCCGGCGTTCGCCCCGGACGTGCCCGAGCCGCCGGTCGGCCCGGAACAGGCTCGCATCCTCGCGCTCTGCCGGAGCGCCCCGCTGTCCGTGGCCGAGCTGGCCGCCGACCTCGACCTGCCGGTGGGCGTCGTGCGGGTGCTGCTCGGTGACCTGCTGGCGGCCGGACTGATCCGGGTCCGCCGCCCCGTCCCGCCCGCCCTGCTCCCCGACGAGCGCATCCTCCAGGAGGTCATCCGTGGACTCCGCGCACTCTGACCACCCGTCCGATCCGTCCGATCCGTACGGCGGGGCCGAATCGTTCGGCGGGGCCGATCCGTACGGCGGCCCGGATCCGTTCGACGCCGAGGATCCGGATGCCACCGTGCTCGCGCTCAAGATCCTGGTGGCGGGCGGCTTCGGGGTCGGGAAGACGACGCTGGTGGGCGCGGTCAGTGAGATTCGCCCGCTGCGGACCGAGGAGAGGCTGTCCGCGGCCGGGCGCGAGGTGGACGACCTGGACGGTGTCGAGCGCAAGACGACCACCACGGTGGCGATGGACTTCGGCCGGATCACCATCCGCGAGGGCCTGGCGGTGTACCTGTTCGGCACCCCGGGGCAGGACCGGTTCTGGTTTCTCTGGGACGAGTTGGCGCAGGGGGCGCTCGGTGCGGTGGTGCTCGCCGACACCCGCCGGCTGACCGACTGCTTCCCGGCCGTCGACTTCTTCGAGCATCGCGGCATCCCGTTCGTGGTCGCGGTGAATCGTTTCGCCGGGACGCGGGAGTTCGGTCCGGAGGAGATCGCCCGCGCGCTGGACCTGGACACCGGTACGCCTGTGCTGCTGTGCGATGCGCGCCTTCGCGCCTCGGGCAAGGAGGTGTTGATCAACTTGGTCGAGCACGCGGGCCGGGTGCGCGCCGCCCGGCTGCTCGCGGAGGCCTCGCCGGTGGGCTGAAGCGGCTGAGGCGGCGGCGGGAGGGACGAGGGCGGCGTGCGGGTGACCGCTGACGGCCGACAACTGACAGATGACAGCTGACAGATTTCGAAATCTGTCAGCTGTCATCTGTCAGTCACCGGCCGTCCCCCGTCACCGGGCCGCCGTGCCTGCCGGAGCCCGGCCGAGGGCTCAGCTGTGCCACTGGAACACGACCCTCGTCCAGGTGGACCCGGGACAGTTGCCCCAGACCGCCCAGGCGTTCGGCCGCGCGCCGATCCACAGGCCGGTGGTGTGCGAGCCGTCCGCGCAGTAGGTGATGGTGCGCAGTCGGCCGGAGTGGACGTTGCAGTATCCCTCCCAGCGCCAGCCGTAGTTGGCGGTGATGACGCAGTGGTAGGCCTCGGACGCGACGGTGTTCGAGGCCGCGGCGGCCCCGGGTGTGATGCTCTGGTGGGGGGTCGTCGCCGCGGCGGCCGGCTGGGCGGTGGTCCCGAATGCGCCGAGGGCGGCCGTGGCCGCCAATCCGCAGGTGGCGATCTTCCTGGCGATGCGACCTCGCATGGTGGTTCTCCTTGCCGAGGGGTTCTCGTCGGGCCGTCCCGGCCGCCGAAGCGGGTGCCCGTCCGGAGGTGAACTCCCGCACCCCGTAAGGCCGGTGACATGTTGCACACGAATGACTGCGCAGAGTGAGACGACGAACTATGATGTGACCTGTGTCACAAGTAGTTCAGTCGGGTCGGGCCCTGATGGTCGGGCCGGGCCGGGCCGGACGTTCGGGTGCCGATTCCCGGGGAGGCCGGCATGGTGGATTGTGGTGGTGGTCGGAATGAGGGCGGCGGACCGGAAGAGGACTTCGCTTCGGGCGGGAGCGGCAGTCAATCGGCCGAATTCAACCGGGTGTTCACGGATCTCCTGCCCAGACTCCACCAGGCCGCGGCCTCCCTGGCCGGCAGTCCGCTCGGCGCCGGGGACGTCGTGCACGACGCCTACCTCCGGATCGCCCGCCGCCCGGAGCGCTTCCTCGGGCATCCGCAACCGTACGCCTACGTGTTCACCACGATGGTGAACATCCTGCGCGACCAGTGGCGCCGGGAGCGGCGCCGGGTGCCGATGCCGGAGGTGCCGGAGTCGGGCGAGGCGGCCGAACGGGACCGGGGGCTGTCCGACCCCCGGGCCGGCGGGATGGTCGAGCTGCAGGCGCACTGGGAGGTGCTCCGACTGCTCGGCCACCTGACCGACAAGCAGGCCCGCGCGGTGGTGCTGGTGGACCTCGACGGCTACAGCGTCGACGAGGCCGCCGAACTGCTCGGACTGCACCGCAGCACCCTGGCCGTCACCCGCCGGCGCGCCCACGGCCGGCTGCGCACCGTCCTCGAACGGGAGCGCGAAGGGGAGCGCGTGCGGAGCCGGGACCGGCGCGATCACCGACCCGACGCACCGAGCTGATGGCAAGTCAGCTGATGTGCCGCCCCGGCCCGTACCCTGCGAACCGTGATCACGTACGAGGACGGCCGGCTGCGGGCCCTGGCCGAGGACGGCCGCTGGACCGAGCTGCTTGCCGCCTACCGGCAGGGCCGGGCGGCCGCCGCGGTGGAGGCGGGGGAGGAGGCCGCGGCGGCCCTGACCGCGCCGCTCGGTCACCTGATCGCCTACGCGGCGCCGCCCGAGCTGGCCGTCCGGCTGTTCGACCGGGACGGCGGCGCGGGGTCGGCCGCCGGGGTGGCCGACCATGACGCCGGCCCGCTCTGGGAGGTGCTGGCCACCCGGCACTCGTGGCTGCGGCTCTCCCCGCTGCTCGGTCCGGCCCCGGTGCGGCGTCTGGTCGCGCACACCCGGGTGCTGCTCGGGGAGGACCTCCGCCACGGGGCCGAACCCGACCCGGAGGGCGTGCCGCTGCGCCTGGAGCCGTGGGAGGCGGCGGGCTGGGAGGAAGCGGTCCGGGTGCGTGAGTACCTGCCGGCCGGGGGCGCGCGCAGTGCGCTGCTGACCCTGCCGGCCAGCCGGGAGGGCCTGGGCGAGGTCGAACTGCCGCCCCCGGTGGAGCGTGCGGAAGGACGGCCGGACGGTCCGCGGGCCGCCCGGGCGCTGGCCGGGCTCGGCGCGCTCGCACCGTGGGCGGGAACGGTCTGCGTCCGCGGCCAGGCCCCGGCGGCGGCGGCCCTGCTGGCCCGCGACCGACGGGTGGTCGGCGGGTACCTGCCGTTCGCGCTCGCCTATCCGGCGCTGGTGCGGGCCGCCGCCGTGGGGCGGGCTCAGGGCTGTGCGCACGGTCGGTTGGGGCTGTGGCGGGCGCTGTCCGCGATGGTGGCCATGGCCGGGGCGGCCGGCCCGGGCTCGGTGGCCGGGGTGGGCGGGCCGGACGCGGTGGACGGGGTGGACGCGGTGGACCGGGTGGACCGGGTGGACGGGGCGGACCGGAGCGAGGTGAACGCGCTGGTCGCCAGGATGCGCTGCTTCACCTGGCAGGAGCCGTCGGCCGGGCTGCACCACCTGCACCTCGCGCTGGAGGACCCGGTCCGCGGGGTGGCCTGGGCGGTGAGCGGCTCGCAGGAGCTGTAGCGCTGACCCGGATCGGATGGAAGCCCGGCAGCGCGCGATCCCCGGCGGCGCACGATCCCCGGAAGCCGCGCCCCGCGACATCCCCTGCCCCGGAAACACGAGACCCCCCGGTCTGTCCCCTTCCCGAACGCGGGATGGGGACGTGGACCGAGGGGTCGCGCGGAGTGCGCCGCCGGGATCAGACCGAGGTGGTGGCGCCGCCCTGGGCGGCGACGGTCCCGAGGGCGCGACCCGAGGCGCCGTCCACAGCGTCCAGGGAGTCGGCGGCGTCGGCGGGCGCACCGTGGGCGTCGACCAGCGTCAGCTCGTCGAACGGCACCTCGCCCGCCAGCACCCGGCGGGCGCGCTCGGCGTCGAGCTCGCCGGTCCAGTGCCCGACCAGCACGGTCGCGACGGCGTTGCCCGCGAAGTTGGTGAGCGCCCGGGCCTCGGACATGAAGCGGTCGATGCCGACGATCAGGCCCACCCCGTCCACCAGCGCCGGCTTGTGCGACTGGAGCCCGCCCGCGAGGGTGGCGAGACCGGCGCCGGTGACGCCGGCCGCGCCCTTGCTCGCGATCACCATGAAGACCAGCAGCGAGAGCTGCTCGCCGAGCGACATGGGCTTGTCCATCGCCTCGGAGATGAAGATCGAGGACATGGTCAGGTAGATGGCGGTGCCGTCGAGGTTGAAGCTGTAGCCGGTCGGCACGGTGATGCCGACGACCGGGCGGCTGACGCCCAGGTGCTCCATCTTGGCGATCAGCCGAGGCAGCGCGCTCTCGGAGGAGGAGGTGGAGAGGATCAGCAGGAACTCGCGGCCGAGGTACTTCAGCAGCGCGAACACGTTGACCCCGGCGACCAGGCGCAGCAGCGTGCCCAGCACCACGATGACGAACAGCGCGCAGGTCACGTAGAAGCCGACCATGATGACGGCCAGGCTCTTCAGCGCGGCGGTGCCGGTGGCGCCGACCACGGCGGCCATCGCCCCGAAGGCGCCGATCGGCGCGACCCACATGATCATCGACATGACCCGGAACACCAGCCGCTGCACGTGCTCGATGCCGCGCAGCACCGGCGCGCCGGCCGGGCCCATCGCCTGGAGGGCGAAGCCGGTGAGCAGGGCGACCAGCAGGGTCTGGAGCACCTTGCCCTGGGTGAGGGCGGAGAACATGGTCTCGGGGATCATTCCGAGCAGGAAGTCGGTGGTCGACTGGGCGCCGCCGGCGGCCGCCTGGGCGTGGCCGGACTTGGCGAGCGCGGCGGTCAGGTGCAGGCCGCCGCCGGGTTCCAGCAGGTTGCCGACGATCATGCCGATGGCCAGTGCGACGGTCGACATGGTGAGGAAGTAGCCGAGGGCGAGACCGCCGACCTTGCCGACCTTCGCGGCCTTGGTCACGGAGCCGATGCCCAGGACGATGGTGCAGAAGATCACCGGGCTGATCATCATCTTGATCAGGTTGACGAAGCCGGTGCCGACCGGCTTCAGCTCCACGGCGAACCCGGGGGCGGCCAGACCGACCACCACACCCGCGACCACGGCGGCGATCACCGCGAGGT
This sequence comes from Kitasatospora sp. NPDC056783, assembly GCF_042789895.1. Lineage (NCBI taxonomy): Bacteria > Bacillati > Actinomycetota > Actinomycetes > Kitasatosporales > Streptomycetaceae > Kitasatospora > Kitasatospora sp. NPDC056783. Next base: position 3,794 of record NZ_JBHUAF010000083.1, on the reverse strand, counting down.
AGAGGTAGTGGGTGCGGTCCTTGCGTCTGGGTCCCGCCGCCGTGGCGGCTCCAGCAATCGACATCTGCGGCTCCCTCGCCGTGCAGTCCTGGCGGCCCCGGGGGGAGGGCCGCTCCGACTATGGGCCTCCGGGTGACGGAGGTCACGTTTGCGTTCATAGAGTTCACGGGCGGTGCGGGAGCGGTGGATCGGAGGGTCTACGAACGGTATCGGCCGTTCCCGGCTGGGGCGGGCCATAGGCGGCTCCGGGGCCGTGGTGCACACTGGCAGGCATGCCCGAGCGCACCGTCCCCACCGCCCCGCGCCGCCGCTCGTACCGGCCGACCGTCCGAACCCCGCGGCGGCTGCGCCGGCGCCTGGTCCGATGCCTGCCGCGGCGGCTGGTGCGCAGCCTGGCCGGACAGCTGTTCGTGGTCCAGGTGGTGATCGTCGCCGCCGTGGTCGCCGGCGGCGCGGTGCTCGCGTACCTCTTCACCGCCGACCGCGCCGAGGACGCCGCCCGTCGCCAGGTGGCCGCGGTGGCGCATGCCGTCGCGGACTCGCCGTCCGTCCGGGCCGCGGTCGCCGGAGCGGATCCGACCCCGGTGCTCCAGCCCTATGCCGAGCGGGTGCGCGCGGACACCGGGGTCTCCTTCATCACCGTCATGGACACCGACGGCGTGCGCTGGACCCACCCGCTGCCCGAGCAGATCGGCCGGACCTACCTCGGCCACATCGACCGGGCGCTCGCCGGGCAGACCCGTACCGAGACGTACACCGGCACGCTCGGCCCGTCGGTGCGGGTGGTCACGCCGGTGTGGGACGACCGGCACCAGGTGGTCGCGCTGGTCAGCGTGGGCCTCACAGTGGAGTCGATCTCCGCGCGGCTGAGCGGTCCGCTGCTGGCACTGGTCGGGGTGGCGGTGGCCGCGCTCGCGGTCGGCGCCGTCGGCACCTACCTCGCCAACTCGCGTCTGCGGCGGCACACCCACGGGATGGGGCCGGACGAGCTGAGCCACCTCTACGAGTACCACCAGGCCACCTTGCACTCGGTGCGCGAGGGGCTGGTGCTGCTGGACCGCTCGGACCGGGTGGTGCTGTGCAACGACGCCGCCCGTGAACTGCTCTGCCTTTCAGGCGACTTGGACGGGAAGCCGATGGCGGATCTGGGCCTGCCGGAAGCGCTGGTCGCGGCGGTGCTGGGGACGGGGCCGGTTCGGGACGAGGTGCACCTGACGGCCGAGCGGGTCGTGGTGCTGAACACCTCGACGATCGGTGCCGGGGTGGGGCTCGGCCGGGTGGTCACCCTCCGGGACCACACCGAACTCCAGGCGCTCAGTGGCGAGTTGGACTCGGTGCGCGGATTCACCGACGCGCTCGGTGCGCAGGCGCACGAGGCCGCCAACCGCTTGCACACGGTGGTCTCGCTGATCGAACTCGGCCGCCACGAGCAGGCGGTGGAGTTCGCCACGGCCGAGCTCGAACTCGCCCAGCGGCTCACCGACCGGGTGGTCGCGGCGGTGACCGAGCCGGTGCTCGCCGCGCTGCTGCTCGGCAAGGCGGCCCAGGCCGCCGAGCGGGGCGTGGAGTTGACCCTCACCGAGGACAGCAGGATCGACGACGGGGTGCTGCCGCCCGGGCTCGGTGCGCGGGACCTGATCACGCTGCTCGGCAATCTGATCGACAACGCCGTGGACGCGGCCATCGCCGGTGCGGCGGGGAGCCCCGTCCCGCCGGAGGTCACCGTCACGGCCCGGATCGCCGACGCCCGGGACCGCGACGGCGACGCCCGGGACCGTGCCGCCGACGCCCGGGGCCGTGCCGCCGACGGCGCGGGGGTGGCCGGGGACTGCCTGCTGCTGAGGGTGGCCGACACCGGGGCGGGGATCGACCCGAGCGCGGTCGAGGACGTGTTCCGGCGCGGCTGGAGCACCAAGCAGGACGGCCGTGGGCACGGGCTCGGGCTGGCGCTGGTCGCTCAGACCGCCCGGCGCAACGGCGGCACCGTCGAGGTCGGACGGGACCGCGGCGCGGTGCTCACCGTGCGGCTGCCGCTGGCGGGACGGCCCGGGCTGCCGGAGGGCGGGCCGGAGGAGCCGTACGGCGGGCCCGGGAAGCCCGACGGCGGTGCCGGGAAGCCCGACGGCGGGGTGCGGGAGCCGGGCGACCGGTCGGGAGGGCCGTCCGGCCGGGACCGGGAAGGGGCCCTGCTGTGAGCCTCGCCGACGACATCCGTGCCGCCGCGGGGATCTCCGTCCTGGTGGTCGAGGACGACCCGGTGGCCGCCGCCGCGCACACCCTGTACGTCCGTCGGGAGCCCGGCTTCCATGCCGCGGGGACGGTCCACAGCTGCGCCGACGCGCTGCGCTTCCTCGACCGGGCCCGCGCCGCCGGGGCGCCCGTCGACCTCACCCTGCTCGACCTCTACCTGCCGGACGGCCACGGCCTCCAGCTCTGCCGCACACTGCGCGCGGCCGGCCACAGCACCGACGTCATCGCGGTGACGTCGGCCCGGGACTTGGGGATGGTCCGGCAGGCGGTCTCCGCGGGTGTGGTGCAGTACCTGCTGAAACCGTTCAGCGCGGCCGCCCTGCACGACCGCCTGGAGCGCTACGCCCGCTACCGGGACAGCCTCGGGCGCACCGGGGAGGCGACCGGGCAGGAGGAGGTCGACCAGGCGTTCGCCCTGCTCCGCGCGCCGGAGCGCACCACGCTGCCCAAGGGGCTGAGCGCGCCCACCCTGGACAGCGTCGCGTCCGTTCTGCGCGAGGCGGCCGCCGGCCTGTCGGCGGCGGCCGCGGGCGCCGCCGCCGGGGTTTCACGGATCACCGCGCGTCGCTACCTGGAGCACCTGGTGGACACCGGGTGCGCGGTGCGGGAGCCGCGGTACGGGAGCGTCGGGCGGCCTGAGCTCTGCTACCGGTGGAGGAACAGGGGCTGAAGCCTCCGCGCGGTGCCCACCGGGCGGCCTTCCCGGGGTGTGCCCGGCGCTGGTGCCTCTTCGCGTGGCGCCGGGGGCGTGGTCGCTTCGGGCGCCACCAGGGGCGTGACCTCTTCGCGCGACGCTCGTTGGGAGAGCCGGGGGAGGTTCACTCGCTCGGGTGGTTTCAGGGGCCCCGGCGGCATCTCGCCAGGTCAAGGGCAGTAAAGTTAGGCTTACCTAACTTCCCTTGGGGGTTCCTCGTGTCGCTCGCCGCCGTACCCGTCCAGGCCGCCTCCGGAGCCCTGGACGCCGGTGAAGCCATCCTGCGCCGACAGCGCGTCCGCGAGTCCGCCGCCAGAACCTACGCCCGCTCCTTCCCGATCGTCCCGGTCCGCGCCCACGGCATGACCGTCGAGGGCGCCGACGGGCGGCGCTACCTGGACTGCCTCTCCGGCGCCGGCACGCTCGCCCTCGGCCACAACCACCCGGTCGTGCTGGAGGCTATCCGCCGCACCCTCGACAGCGGCGCCCCACTGCACCTGCTCGACCTCGCCACCGCCGAGAAGGACGACTTCACCAGCGCCCTGTTCGAGAGCCTGCCCACGGAGTTCGCCGCCCGCGCCCGGGTGCACTTCTGCGGCCCGGCCGGGACCGACGCCGTCGAGGCCGCGCTCAAGCTGATGCAGACCGCCACCGGCCGCTCCGGGGCGCTCGCCTTCACCGGCGCCTACCACGGCATGACCGCCGGCGCCCTCGCGCTCACCGGCAGCGTCGCCGTCAAGGAACCGCTGCCGAGCGGCGGCGAGGTCGCCCGGCTGCCGTACCCGTACGGGTACCGCTGCCCGTTCGGGGTCGGCGGCGAGGCCGGCGCCGACCTCGCCGCGACCTACGC
>NZ_JBHUAF010000082.1:0-27121 GCF_042789895.1 Kitasatospora sp. NPDC056783 | reverse complement strand
GGCGCGCACAGCGCCCGGCCCCCGTGCCGTGCGCGCGCCCCGTCCCCGCGCGCCCCGTCCGTGAACTCCCCTGGGGTGCGGGCCGTTTCCGGAGTGCTGAGATGATCGTCCGATGTTCCCCTCGGACGGTCCGCCGCTGCCCACCGCCGCGCCCCTCACCACCGCGTCCGCCGCCCGCTGGCGCGCCGCCCGCACCCTCTGGCGGCTGGACGGCCGCTGGCTCGCGCTGGTGCCGGTCGCCTTCGTGGCCCTGGCGGGTTCGGTGGAGCCGGACACGCTCCAGTGCAACGTCCAGGGCATCTGCCGGGACCCCTGGGGCTCGGCACTGGCCGGCTGGGCGATACCGGCCGAGGTGATCCTGCTGGCCAGTCGGGCCCGGATCCGGGTGCTGGTCCCGCCGGCCGTCCTGGCGCTGCTCTGGTACCTCCCGGACGGCCTGGTCACCCCGCTGGGCCGCTGGTCGGCCGTCCTGGTCCACCTGCTGCTCACCGCCGTCCTGCTCGGCGCCGAGGCCGGCCGCCGCCGCGCCCGCCAGCAGCTGGACGAGCTGATGGCCCCGCCCGTCCTCTACCCCTGGACGGCCGCCGTCGCGCCCTCGCCCGTCCTCCCGGACCGCCCGCCCGTGCTGCGCCGTCTCCTCGGCGTCCTGCTGCTCACGGTCGCCGTGGCCGTCCCGGCGTACGGCCTCTGGGCGAAGGCCCAGGCGGACACCGCCGCCGAGCAGGCCACCCGGGTGACCGGCACCGCGGGCGAGAGCGACGAGGACGGCGTGCTGACCGTCCGCTTCCAGCCGCCGGGCGGCGGCCCCGAACGCGACGCCGCCCTGGACGTCTGGTGGCAGCGCCGGCCGCACCCCGGCGAGCCCGTCCCGCTGCTGGTGGGCGACGACTCGGTGCGCGCCCTGGGCGACGACTACGACCTCACCGGCCAGCTGGTCGTGGGCGGCCTGATCGCCCTGCCCGGCCTGCTGCTGCTCGGCTCCGCCGCCGCCGCGAGCGCCCGCCGGGCCAGGCCCGCCTTCGCCGGCGCCGCCCCCGCGCTCGCCGTCCGGGTACGCGCCGACGCCCGGGGCGACCTGCTGGTCCTGCCGCTGGACGGCCCGCCGGACGGCCCCGGGCTGTGGCGCCTGGTCGAGCGCGACCGCTACCGCTGGGCCGCCCACGCCGCCCCCGACGGCGAGGGCTCGGCCTGGGTGCCCGAGCCCCTGCCCACCGAGGACGAGGCCGCCGACTACCCCGACCCGGTGCTCGACCACGACGGGGAAGAGGAGGAGTACGCGGAGCTGTTCGACCGCGCGACCCCCGCCGAGGCCGCCGAGTGGCTGTCCCGGGCCGGCCGCACCGTGCCCGCGGTGCTGTACGGCGGCCCGGACGGCCCCGACCGCCAGCTCCTGGTCCGCCCCGGCGTGCTGGACGGCGACCCGCGCTGGGTGGCGGCCGTGGTCGCCCCCGCCGCCCGGGCACCGCGGCTCGGTCGGCGCTCCGGCCGCTACCGCGAGGACGAACTGGCCGTCGCCTCGCTCACCGCCGACGCGGTCGCCGCCGCCCCGGCGGAAGGGTCCGCCGCCGAACCACTGGCCGCCGGCCGCTGGGAGATGCCGCTGCCGCTGCGGGTCGCGGCCGGACCGCTGACGGCGCTGCTGGCCGCCGCCGCCCTCGTGCTGCTCGACGAACACGGCTGGTGGGGCGGGCTGCTGCGCCCCCTGTGGATCGGCTCGCTGGCGATCCTCGCCGGCGGCCACACGCTGTCCTGGCAGCTGGTGGTGGACCGCGACGGCCTGCGGATGGCCACCGGGCTGCGCACCCGCGCCTTCCGGTGGACGGAGGTCTCGGCGGCCGCGGTGCACCGGAACACGCTCACCGTCCGGCTGCGCGGCGGCCGGGAGTTCTCCCTCCTCGGCCGCCCGGCGCTCTGGCTGGCCGGCCTCTTCGGCGGCCGGTACGACCGGGCGGAGCTGGCCCGGACCGTCGCCACCGCCGCCCACCGCCCCGACCTGCGCCCGCGACAGGTCCTGCCGGACCGGCTGGGCAGCCCCCAGCACCTGCTGAACCGCTGCGCACTGGCCGGATACGCGGTGTTCACCGTCGTCCGGTACGCCCTCTGAATCCACCCCGGTCCGGCACCGGATGCCCACCGCTTCGGACGGAGCCGCCGGGGTAGTACGGTGTCCTTGATCACAGCACCGCCATCGCGCGGCGAGGCGTCCGCAGTGGCCCTGACCGGGACAAGACGGGGACGCGTCCGCACCGGTACGGTTGGCCCCGATGAACACCAAGGCTGCTGAGGAGCTGCCGGCTGTCTCCGTGATCATGCCGGTGCTCAACGAGGAACGTCACCTGCGCACGGCGGTCCGGCGCATCCTGGATCAGGAGTACCCGGGGCCGATCGAGGTGGTGATCGCCCTCGGCCCCTCCACCGACCGCACCGCGGAGATCGCGGCCGAGCTGGTGGCCGAAGACCCGCGGGTGCGGACGGTCCAGAACCCCACCGGCCGGACGCCGGCCGGGCTGAACGCCGCGATCCGGGGCTCTCGGCACCCGATAGTCGTGCGGGTGGACGGCCACGGCCTGCTCACCCCCGGCTACATCATCACGGCGGTCCGGCTGCTCGGCGACATGGACGCGGCCAACGTCGGCGGCATCATGCACGCCGAGGGCGAGACGGAGTGGGAGAACGCGGTGGCCGCCGCGATGACCTCCAAGATCGGCGTCGGCAACGCGGCCTTCCACACCGGCGGCCTGGCCGGCCCGGCGGACACCGTCTACCTCGGGGTGTTCCGGCGCGAGGTGCTGGAGAAGCTCGGCGGCTACAACGAGGAGTTCATCCGCGCCCAGGACTGGGAGCTGAACTACCGGATCCGCCAGGACGGCGGCCTGGTCTGGTTCACCCCGCAGCTCAAGGTGACGTACCGGCCCCGGCCCTCGGTGCGGGCGCTGGCCAAGCAGTACAAGGACTACGGCCGTTGGCGCCGGGTGGTCACCCGCTACCACCGCGGCTCGGTCAACCTGCGCTACCTCGCCCCGCCGGCCGCGCTGGCGGCGCTGCTCCTCGGGCTGGTGCTCGGCATCGCCGTCCACCCGGCCTTCCTCGCGGTGCCCGGCGCCTACCTGCTGGGCATCGTCGGCGGCGCGGTGGTCGAGGGACGAGGCCTGTCGTTCAAGGCCAAGGCGCTGCTGCCGGTGGCCCTCGCGACCATGCACCTCAGCTGGGGCTTCGGCTTCCTGACCTCGCCGCGCTCGCTGGCCCGGAGAGTGATCGCCAGTGTCGGCCCGTCCTCCAGGGACGTGCTCTCCAGGACCAGCTGATTCGTTTCGTCACCGCCGGTACCGCCACCGCCACCGCCCCGACCGGCGGCGCGCAGGGCGGCAGTTGACGGACGGCAAGTCGGACGGCCAGTCGGACGGACAGTCGGCCGGCCGGTGATCCGGTCCGGCCCCGGCCCCGGCCCCGCCTCCGCTTCCGGCCCGGCTACTTGGCGCACACGTCGACGTCGTCCCCCTGCACCCGCTGGAGGTCCTCGGGCGCCTCGGTGGGCACCGCCGCCGGGGCGGCGAGCACGTCCTTGCCGAGGACCAGCAGCAGCCCGCCCTTCGGGTCCGGCTTCGCGGCCGGCCGGACGGCGTCGCCGGGCAGCCCGAGGGACGCGGCCAGGGCGTTCGCCTGGGCCTCCTGCCCGGCCTGGTAGGTCACCGTGGTGGTCTCGGCGAGCGGGGCGTCGCTGCCCACCGCGGCCCGGTCGAAGCCCTTCGCCCGGAGCTTCTCCACGGTCGGCCCGGACTGCCCGCGCTTGCCGCTGCCGTTGCGCACCGTCAGCTGGATGTCCTTGGTGGCGACGGCCGCGGCGGTGGCGGTGGTGGCGGTCTCCGGCGCGGCCGGTGCGGCGGCGTCGGTGGCCGGGGCCCCGGTGGCGGGCGCGGCCGCGGTCTCGGTCAGCGAGCGGTCGCCCGCGATCATCGCGAACACCTGCCCGGCGTCCGGCTGTTTGAGCACCAGCCGGTCCTTGTCCGCGGGGTCGTCCAGAACGGGGACGGTGGTGAAGGTGATGTTCTTGGGATCGACCTTGCCGAGGTCCAGCGCGAGGTCCTTGAGCTTGTCCACGCTGCCGATGCCGGAGTCCACGGTGAGCGCCTTGGTGGCGGCGTCCGCGAGCTTGTAGAGCTTGGTCGGGCTGGTCAGGGTGTCGTCGCTCTTGATCTTGCGGATCATCGAGCCGATGAACTGCTGCTGGAGCGGAATCCGGGTCAGGTCGCCGCCCAGGCCGACCGTGTGCCGGGTCCGGACGAAGGCCAGCGCCTCCTCGCCCTGGACCACGTGCCGGCCCTTCGTCATCCTGAGGTGGGAGCCGGAGTCGTTGATGTCCTTGGCCGCGCAGACCTCGACCCCGCCGACGGCGGTGGACAGGGTCTTCACCGCCTCGAAGTTGACCTGCACGAAGTGGTCGACCCGGATGCCGGTGGTCTTCTCGACGGTCTTCCAGGTGCAGCCGGCGTCCCGTCCGGCCTGGCCGAGGCTGACGTTGAACTGGTCCCGCGCCGAGCCCGGGATCTTCTTCCCCTGGGCGTTCTGGCACTCCGGGATCGGCACCATCAGGTCGCGCGGGAGGCTGATCACCGTCGCGTTGGAGCGGTCCTTGGCGATGTGGAACAGCAGTGTGGTGTCGGCGTGCCCGGCGCTGCCCTCGTCGCCGTACTCGCGACCGAGGCCCTCCCTGCTGTCGGTGCCGATCACCAGGACGTTCAGCGCCTCCCCGGCGGCCCGGGGGCGCTCGGACTCGTCGCCCAGCTGGACCTTGACGGAGGTGAGGTTGTCGTTGAAGTGCCGGTACAGGTAGTACGCCCCGCCGCAGCCCGCCACCATCACCAGGGCGCCCGCCCCGGCCGTCCACTTGAGCGCCCGTCGACGGCGGTGGCGCCTGGCGAGCGCGGCCGCCCGCCGCCGGCTGTCCCGGCGGCCCTCGGCGGGCGGCTCGGCCGGGGCGCCCGGCCGTGCCTCGGCGGCCCGGCGGCGTTGTCGCGGGACGCCGGGGGCGGGGTCCACGCGGTACCGGCCGGTTTCCGGTTGCTCCTCGTGCACGGGTTCCCCAACTGTCGACCGGTCACGGCTCCGGCCCGCCCGTACGGAACGGGCCGGTCCGGACACAGTAGACGAGCCGAACGGGGGAGTCGTTCCCGGTGTGATCTCCGCCATGTTCCGGCAAAGCCGAGGCAAATTCCGTTCGTGGCCGAGCAATTGCGAAACCGTCCGGATCGCCCGGCGCCGCCGCCCCCGAGTGCCCCGGCCGACCGGCTCAGTGTGCCGCGCAGGCGTCCACGTCGGCGGTCCGTCCCTCGAAGGTGGGCGGGTCGGTCACCGAGGGTGACGCGCTCGCCGCCGCCATCTCGGCGGCCGGATCCACCCCGGCGCCCGGCCCCGGGCCCCGGCTCGGCTTCGGGCCCGCGTCCGGACCCCGGCCCGAGCCGGGGTCCGGAGCGGGCGAGGACGCGGACCCGGGCGGCCGGACGGCGACCGGCCGGTCGTCCCGCAGCGCCGCGAACAGCTGACCGGTCGACGGCTGCACGAACTCGTCCCGGTCCGAGTCGTAGCGGTACGGGCGGCGCGGCGCGGTCAGGAAGACCACGTCCGCCGAGGGGATGCCGCGCAGGTCCTGGGTGAGGTCGTACAGCGCGCCGAGCGAGGACAGCCCGCCGTCCGCCCGGACCGAGGACGTCGCGGCGTTCAGCACCGGCCACAGCTTCGCCGGGTTCAGCAGCACGTCCTGCGACTGCACCTTGCGGATCAGCGAGGCCAGGAACTGCTGCTGACGGCCCATGCGCTGGGTGTCGCTGCCGTTGCCCAGGGTCTCCCTGACCCGCACGTAGCCGAGCGCCTGCTCGCCGTGCAGGGTCTGCCGGCCGGCGGGCAGGTCGAGCCTGGCGTCCTTGTCGTGGATCGGCTGCGGCACGCACACCTCGACCCCGCCGACGGAGTCCACCATCGTCTTGAAGCCGCTGAAGTCGAGGATCACGTAGTGGTCGACCCGGATGCCGCTCAGCTGCTCCACGGCCCGGATCGAGCAGGCCGGGCCGCCCGTCTCGAAGGCCCAGTTGAACTGCATCAGGGCCGGCTTGCTGAGGGAGCCGTCCGGCCTCTCGCAGGCGGGGACGGTGACCATGACGTCGCGCGGGACGGAGACCGCCGTCGCGTGCTTCCGGTCGGCGGCCAGGTGCAGCAGGATCGTGGTGTCCGAGCGCGCGGTGCCCGCCTCGCCGCCGTACGAGCCGTTCGCGCCGGAGCGGTCGTCGCTGCCGATCAGCAGCAGGTTCTCGGCGCCCCGAGCCCCGGCGGTGCGGCTCGGCCGTTCGGCCTCCAGCCTGGCGAGCAGCCGGTCGGTCTCCGAGTCGGTGCGGATGTTGCGGTCCAGCGCGCGGTAGGCGATCCAGAGCAGCGTGCCGGTGGCGACCAGCAGGAACGCGACGGCGCCGGCGGTGATCAGCAGCCACCGCCGGCGCCTGCGCGGGCGTCCGGATCCGCTCGGAGGAGCGTCCGTCGGAGGGTTTTCGTCGGTCGGGGGGTGCTCGGTGTCGTCCTCGGCCATGGCAGGGATCCCTACCCGCCGGGCCGTCGTCCGGGGTCAGCCCAGACGCAGTGTCACCCGTTCGGATTCCACCCGCTTCTCCCACTGCCCCGCGTCGAGGCCCTGCGAGTTGCGGCACAGCACCACCGAGGCCCCGGCGGCCAGCGGCGCCAGCAGACCGGCCTCCAGGCCCGTCCAGTCCTCGAACGAGAGGGTGGACAGGACGCGGTCACCGGGCTTCAGACCGAGCCGGACCGCGCCCTCCCGGGCCAGCGCCACGGTCTGCTCGCCCGTCAGCTTCAGCGGCAGCCCGTCCACCACCGTCTCCAGCGCCTGCCCGTCCGGGGCGACGGGGGAGTACGGAGCGAAGCGGTCGCCCTGGCCGGGCACCTCGGCGGCGTAGTCGAGGAAGCCGTCCGGGCGCTGCGGGAAGCGGCCGCCGAGCGGGCGCAGGGCGAGCGCGACCCGCTCGCCCTCACAGGCGTGGGCGGCCTCCAGGCCGTCCGGGCCGCTGACCACCAGGTCGGCGGTGGCCGGGTCGCCGCCCGGCGCCGCCGTCACCCCGACCGACCAGCAGGCGAGCAGCCACACGGCGCTCTGCCAGTGGGCGGGCAGCAGCAGCGCCGCCCGGTCGCCGGGGCCGGCGTTCAGCTCGTCCTGGAGGAGGTTGGCGGTCTTGGCCACCCAGTTGTCGAAGGTGCGGGCGGACAGCTCCACCCGTTCGCCGGTGGCGTCGTCGTAGAAGGTGACCAGCGGGGCCGCGGGATCGACCGAAGGGGTGCCGCCGCGCAGGAATGCGTGCAGCAGCTCGACGGGGGTGCGGGCATCGGCAGCGAAAGGCGCAGTCATGGTGCGCCCCAGCCTACGGCCTTCGGGAGGGAGGCCGGGAGGTCGGGGAGGGGCGTCCGAACGGGCGCGTGCGGCGTGGCGGGAGGTCCGGACAGCGGCGACGATCCGTTCCATGCGCCTCTCACTTCCGGCCGCCCTGCTGGCCGGCTGCACCACCGCCCTGCTCCTCCAGCCCGCCGCCACCGCGACCACCGCGCCGGGCCCGCAGCGCCGCGACTTCGCCGGCGGCGCCTCGACCACCTCGCTGCCGCTGCCCGCCGGGACCGGCCTCGCCCCGCGCGGCACCGAACCGTTCGAACTCCTCGGCCTCGGCTGGGACGGCCCGCCGGACGCGCTCGCCGGCGCGGTGGTCCGGGTCCGCACCCGGGACGCGGCCACCGGCCACTGGACCGACTGGCACCGGCTGGAGGCCGAGACCGAGGACGGCCCCGACCGGGCGACGCGCGGTTCCACCGCCCCGCTGTGGACCGGCCGCAGCGACGGCGTCGCGGTCGAGCTCCGGCCCGGGCCCGCCGGGCCGCCGCCCGGGCTGCGGCTCGACCTGGTCGACCCGGGCCGCGGTGTCCAACCGGACGCCGGCGCGGTCCGGACCATCCCCCCGGCGGATCCCGTCCTGCCTCCGGCCGAGCCGCCCGCCACGCTCGTGACGCCCGTCACGCCTGCCACGCCCGTCACGCCCGGCACGCCGGCGGCTCCCGCCGCGCCGGCCACTCCCGCCGCCCCCGCCTCGGGCCAGGCACCGCGCCCGGCGATCGTCACCCGGGCCGGCTGGGGCGCCGACGAGTCACTGCGCGCCCCGGACTTCGACTACACCGGGCCGGTCCGCGCGGTCTTCGTCCACCACACCGACACGACCAACGACTACGACTGCTCCGACGCCCCCCGGATGATCCGGTCGATCTACCAGTACCACGTGAAGACCAACGGCTGGCGGGACATCGGCTACAACTTCCTGATCGACCACTGCGGCACCATCTACGAGGGCCGGGCCGGCGGCGTCGACCAACCCGTCCACGGCGCCCACACCCTCGGCTTCAACACCGACACCTCGGGCGTCGCCGCGCTCGGCACCTTCGTCGACGACCAGCCGCCCCAGAGCCTCCTCGACAGCCTCGCCGCCATCGCCGCCTGGAAGCTCGGCCTCACCTCCCAGCCGGCCGACGGCAGCACCGGCCTCACCGTCGGCGCGAACGGCACCCGCTTCACCAAGGGCGACGTCGTCGACTTCGCCACCATCTCCGGCCACCGCGACGGCGTCAGCACCGAATGCCCCGGCGGCGCCCTCTACGCCTACCTCCCCGACATCCGCGCGACGGCGGCCCGCCTCCAGGTCTACTGACCCTCGCCCGATCCGGGCCCCGCTCCCGCCGCCCCGTCCCGCCCTCCCCGGCGTCCCCCGGAGACCGTCGGACCCCCGGCGTATCGTTCATGTCCGGGGGCCGACACAGGAGGCGACAGCGGTGGAAGCGGTACGGCGCTGGCGGCCGGGCTTCCCGGTGGACGTCGCCCGCACCCTGCTGCCGCTGCGTCGCGGCCCCGCCGACCCCGCCTACCGCGGCACCGCCGACGGCGCCGTCTGGCGCGCCTCCCGCACCCCGGCCGGCATCGGCACCCTGAGGGTGCTGCCGAGGCAGGCCACCGGTGAGGTCGAGGCGAGCGCCTGGGGCCCGGGCGCGGACTGGCTGCTCGACCGCCTCCCCACCCTGCTCGGCGCCGAGGACGCCCCGGAGTCGCTGGTCCTGCCGCCCGGCCCGCTCCGGGACGCCCAGCGCCGCACGGCCGGGGTCCGGCTGGCCAGGACCGGCCTGGTGCTGGAGTCGCTCGTCCCGGCGGTCCTGGAACAGAAGGTCACCACCGACGAGGCCTACCGCTCCTGGCGCACCCTGCTGCGGGGCTTCGGCACCCCGGCGCCCGGCCCGGCCGAGGGCATGCGGGTGGCGCCGTCGGCCCGCGAGTGGGCGATGGTGCCGAGCTGGGAGTGGCACCGGGCGGGTGTGGACCCGAAGCGTTCGGCGACGGTCGTGCGCGCGGTCCGGCTGGCGCCGCGCCTGGAGGAGACCTCGGCGATGGGCCACGAGGAGGCCTTCGCCCGCCTCACCGCCGTCCCGGGCATCGGCGTCTGGACGGCGGCCGAGACCCTGCAGCGCAGCAACGGCGACCCGGACGCGGTCTCGGTCGGGGACTTCCACCTGCCCAACCTGGTCGGCTGGGCGCTGGCCGGCCGCCCCCGCAGCGACGACGACCAGATGCTCGCCCTGCTGGAGCCTTACCGCCCCCACCGCCACCGCGTCTGCCGCCTCCTCCTGGCCTCCGGCGCCCGCGCCCCCCGCTACGGCCCCCGCCTCACCCCCAACGACCACCGCCACCGCTGACCGGAAAAGGGCAGCGGTGTGTACGCATCCGTGTGTACGCTTTTAGTCATGACTGACGCACTGAACATCCGGGAACTGCGCGCGCGCCTTGCCGAGGTGGTCACCCAGGCCGAGGCGGGCGAGATCACCGTGATCACGCGCAAGGGCGAGCGCGTCGGAGCGGTCGTGCCGATCGAGATCCTCGACGCCATAGAGGACGCGGAGGACGAGCTCCTGGCGCGCGAGGCGCGCAAGCACCTGGACGAACCGGTCATCACCATGGCCGAGCTGCTGGTGGACCTGTTCGGTTCACCGGAGGGCTCCGCCGGGAGCGCTGCGTGAAGTACGCCTTCGGGTTCACTCCGCACGCCCGGCGTCAACTGCGAGGGATCGGCCGGCTCGCGGCGATGCGCATCCTCACGGCGCTCACCGCGCTGGGGGATGACCCGTTCGTGGAGGGCCCCGACGTCAAGAAGCTGTCCGGCAACGACGGCCTCTACCGGCTCCGGGTGGGCGACTACCGCGCGGTTTACCAGGTTCGTGGTGACGTCCTGCTCATCCTCGTCGTTCACGTCGGCAACCGCCGCGACGTCTACCGCGGTCTCTGACCCCTACCGCACCGCGATGAACGCCTCCGCGGAGCGTTCCGGGCGGGCTCGGGGGGCCTCGGCGGGGCGGCCGACGGCGACGGCGCCCATCGGGTCCCAGCCGTCCGGGAGGTCCAGGGCCTCGCGCACGGTGGCGCGGCAGAACATGGTGGACGAGACCCAGGCGGAGCCGTAGCCCTCGCCGGCGAGCGCGACCAGCAGGTTCTGCACGGCGGCGCCGGCGGCGACGGTGAACATCTCCCGTTCGGCGGTGGCCCGGCGCGGGTCGGGGTAGTCGTGGGCGCCGTCCGTGACCAGGCAGGGCACCACCAGGTACGGCGCGTCGCGCAGGACGTCGCCGCGGGCGGTGCGGCGGGCGATCCGCTCCTCGTCCCACCCGTCGAGTTCGCGCAGGTCGCGCCGCCAGGCGTCGAGCATCGCGTCGAGCAGCCGCACCCGGGTGGCCGCGGACTCCAGCAGGACGAAGCGCCACGGCGTGGTGTGGTGCGGGGCGGGCGCGGTGACGGCGGCGGCGACGGCGCGGCGGACGGCGGCCGGGTCGACCGGTTCCGCGGTGAAGGAGCGGACGGTGCGCCGCAGGGTGACGGCCTGCCGCAGCGCCTCGGAGGTGCCGAGCCGGAACATGTCGTCCACGGAGGGCCGGACCAGCGGCCGGACGCCCTCGCCGTCCTCGGCGGTGACGAGGTGTCCGAGCCCGCGCACGACCGCCACCGGGACGCCGCTGGTCTTGCCCTTCACCAGGTCGGCGGCGGCGGCGAGTTCGTCGGCGGTCGCGACGACGGTCTGTTCCAGGGTGTTGCCGTGGCCGTCGGTGCGTCCCCGGTGGTCCTCCAGGGCGCTGAGGCCGGCGGCGCCGATCGCCACGTCGGTCAGTCCGTTGCGCCAGGGCCGTCCGAAGGTGTCGGTGACGAGGACGGCGAGCCGGCGGCCGGTGAGCCGCTGGAGCCGGGCCCGCAGCGCCCGCGCGGAGGCGTCCGGGTCCTCGGGCAGCAGCAGCACGGTGCCGGGGGCGGTGTTGGAGGTGTCCACCCCGGCGGCGGCCATGACGAAGCCGTTGCGGTTCTCCACGATCCGGATCGGCCCGCGCCGGGCGACCAGCCGGACGGACTCGGCGTCGATCGCGGCCTCGCGGTCGGCGGCGCGCAGCAGCCGGCCCTCGGCCTTGCTGACGATCTTCGAGGTGATCACCAGGACGTCGCCGTCCTGGTAGGCCCCGGCCTTGGCGATCAGTTCGCCGAGGTCCGCCCCGGCCTCGATCTCGGGGATGCCCTCGACGCCGAGGATCTCCAGCGTCACTTCCGCACCTGTTCCGCCAGCGCCAGCGCCGCGCGCGCCATCTCGGCGGTCGCCTCGACGTCGGTCATCAGCAGCGGCACGGCCCGGCAGGCGATCCCGGCGGCCTCGACGGCGGCGACCGCCGGCCCGTCCACGGTGTCCACCAGCCATCCGTCGATCAGGTCGGGGCCGTAGTCGCGGGCCACCGCCTCGGCCGTGGCCTCGACGCCGACGGCGGCGAGCACCTTGTCGGCCATGCCCCGCACCGGTGCCCCGCCGATGATCGGGGAGAGCCCGACGACCGGCGCCGGCGCGGCGGCGACCGCCTCCCGGATGCCGGGGACGGCGAGGATGGTGCCGATCGAGACCACCGGGTTGGACGGCGGGAAGAGGATGACGTCTGCCTCGGCGATCGCCTCCAGCACGCCGGGCGCGGGCTTGGCGGTGTCGGCGCCGACCGGGACGATCGCCTCGGCGTCCACCTCGGCGTGCAGCTTGACCCAGTACTCCTGGAAGTGGACCGCCCGGGTGCCCTGCTCGTCGGTGATCCGCACGTGGGTCTCGACCCGGTCGTCGCTCATCGGCAGCAGCCGCACGCCCGGCTTCCAGCGCACGCACAGCGCCTCGGTGACCTGGCTGAGGCTGTATCCGGCGGTGAGCATCTGGCTGCGGACGAGGTGGGTGGCGAAGTCCCGGTCGCCGAGCCCGAACCACTCGGGGCCGACGCCGTACTCCTTCATCTCGGCCTTGATCGACCAGGTCTCGTCGGTCCGGCCCCAGCCCTGTTCCTCGTGGATGCCGCCGCCGAGGGTGTACATCACGGTGTCGAGGTCGGGGCAGACCTTGAGGCCGTAGAGGTGGATGTCGTCACCGGTGTTGCCGATCACGGTGATCTCGTCCTGCGGTCCGACCGCCGCGCGGAGTCCGCGCAGGAAGCGCGCTCCGCCGATTCCGCCTGCCAGTGCCACGATGCGCATGGGGTCATCCTGCCACGGTCGGACTCGCCGTCAGCCGTGGTCAGTGGGACTCGGCCCGCGCCTGCCGCTCCGGGTGCTGCTCGGGGACGGCGGTGGCACCGTACTGGTTCATCTCGGTCAGGCCGGGGGCGTAGAGGTGGATGGAGACGGCGGGTTCGAGCGCCCCGTTGACCACCTCGTGCAGGTAGCCGGAGGAGAAGACGCGCTGGCCGCCGGGCCGTAGCACCCGGCCCTCCGCGCCGCTGGGGTTTCCCCCGGCCGAAGGCTGGGGGAGCGTGAGGGAGCGCTCGGTCAGCTCGCCCCGGACGACGCTCATCACGCCGGAGGACTCGCCGTGGTCGTGGAAGCCGCTGGACTGGCCGGGCAGCCAGCTGAGCAGCCAGACCTCGTAGCCGGGGCCGGTCTCCAGCCGGGCGTACCAGCGGGTCAGCGCGTCGTAGCGGACCAGCGGTTCCCAGCGGGCGCGGTCGGCGGCGATCTCGCGGACCAGCCGGGCGTACCCGGCGACGGTGGTGGGGTGGGCCGGCAGGTCGGTGCGGGCCAGGTGGGGGAAGGCGAGCGGGTCGCCCGCGATGGAGACGTCGCTGAGGCCGTCGGCCCACGGCCGGGCGACGGCGGGGGTGCCGGTACGGGCGGCGTCGGTACGGGTGGTGGCGGGGCCACGGCGGGCGAGCTTGTTGCGGTCGCGGTTCCGCTTGCGGATGCGGCTCATGCGCACGGGAGTCGTCCTCGGAGGAGTCGGCTGGCCAGTCGGGATCAGCCGGATCCGGGATGTCCTGGGGCGGGAATCGCGGGCGGCCTCTGTGCTTCCTGGGGGCGGCGCGCGGTGGGACGCGGGCGCCTAGATACAGCAGGAGCAGAGGCGACAACAAGAGTTCACGGCAGGGCGGAGGGCGGAACCACTCCGGGGGCCGGCGAACTCTGACATGGAAGCAAGGACACCGCATCCGCAGGGGCCGTGTCAAACCGAAAGATGCGGCATTCGAGTGGGTTAGGTGTGGATCTTTCCCGGATGGGGTGATTCATCACTCTCTATGTTTCGATGGGAAGATCGCCGGGAAGGCAGCCCGATGACCGACCTGTGGTGGTGACCGAACGTCACCCGGTGAATGGTTGCGGATGGTTCGGAAGCGTTCGGGACCTTGAGGCCGAAGGTCCGATGTGTCCGAATATGTACACTATTCGTAACGGCTTGGTGCCAGGGAGTGAATCCCGGCCCCAATACCAGAGCTCGGCTTGACTGGGCCAGAGTGACGCAACTGTAATTTCACTCGTGTCGTCAGCCGCACGAGGCAACGGCAACCACGGGGACGCCAAGTAGGGGCAGAGGAGGCGCGCCAGATGAGCGAGCTCTTTGAGCTGTTGATCGGGGACGGCATCGCGGAGGACGAGGAGGAACTCGGCTGGCAGGAGCGCGCGTTGTGCGCCCAGACCGACCCGGAGTCCTTCTTCCCCGAGAAGGGCGGCTCGACCCGCGAGGCCAAGAAGGTCTGCCTCGCCTGCGAGGTCCGCTCGGAATGCCTGGAGTACGCCCTCGCCAATGACGAGCGCTTCGGCATCTGGGGCGGCCTCTCCGAGCGCGAGCGCCGCCGGCTCAAGAAGAGCGCGGTCTGACCCGGGTGGCCCCTGACCCCCGCTGACCCTCCGACAAGGAGGGAGAACCGCACAGCCGTACGGGCGCCTCACCGCGATGGTGGGGCGCTTTCGTGTTCCCGGAGCCCCTTCACCGTCTCCGCACCCACGCCCCGGACGAAGCGGCCATCGGGAGCCGTTAGTGTGGTGCGCCATCCGGTTGCCGTTCACCGGCTGTGTCCACCGAGAACTGGGGCCCGCGCACGCGATGACCGTCTACAGCCACCAGAGCGGCTCCACCGCTTCCCGGCCGCCCGCCTATCCGCGCCACCTGGTCACCGCCGTGATCGTCTCCCACGACGGCGCCCGCTGGCTCCCGCAGGCCCTGGCCGGTCTGCTCGGTCAGGACCGGCAGGTCCAGCGGATCCTCGCGGTCGACACCGGCTCCACCGACAACTCCCCGCAACTGCTCGCGGACACCCTCGCCGACTGGCTGCCCGAGAGCGGCCCGCTGCTCCTCGGCCGCCGGGCCGGCTTCGGCACCGCCGTCGGCGAGGCCGTGGCCGGCAGCCCGAAGCTGCGCCCCGAGGACCTGCCGTACCGGCTCGACCCGTCCGGCTACGACCCGGTCACCGGCGGCTGGGACGACTTCGGCGACCCGCTCGCCCAGGAGGACGACCTCGGCCGCGGCGGCCCGCGCGAGACCCAGCCGGTCGAGTGGCTCTGGCTGCTGCACGACGACTGCGAACCGCAGACCGACGCGCTGCGCCGGCTGCTCCAGGTCGCCGACTCCACCCCCAGCGCCGCCGTGGTCGGCCCCAAGCTGCGCAGCTGGTACGACCGCCGCCAGCTCCTGGAGGTCGGCGTCACCATCGCCCGCTCCGGCCGCCGTTGGACCGGTCTCGACCGCCGCGAGCAGGACCAGGGCCAGCACGACCAGGTCCGCCCGGTGCTCGCCGTCTCCAGCGCCGGCATGCTGGTGCGCCGGGACGTCTTCGAGCAGCTCGGCGGCTTCGACCGGGCCCTCCCGCTGATGCGGGACGACACCGACTTCTGCTGGCGGGTCAACGCCGCCGGCCACCGGGTGGTGGTCGCCCCCGACGCCGTGCTGCGGCACGCCGAGGCGGCCAGCCGCGAGCGCCGCGCGATCGACTGCGGGCCCGCCCACCCGCACCGGGTGGACAAGGCCGGCGCGGTCTACACCCTGCTCACCAACTGCAAGGGCGCGCTCTTCCCCTACGTCCTGCTGCGGCTGGTGCTCGGCACCCTGGTGCGGGCCGTCACCAACCTGCTCGGCAAGGACCCCCGCCAGGCGGTCGACGAGCTCGCCGGGCTCGGTCACGAACTCGTCCGCCTCCCGAGGCTGCTGGCCGCGCGCAAGCGCCGGGCCAAGGCCAGGTCGGCGGACGCCCTGGACGACCGCACGCTCTTCCCGGCCCCCGGCGCCACCACCCGGCAGGCGGTCGAGGGCGTCATCGGCTCGCTCGGGATAGGGGGTGCCGACGACACCGGCAGCCGGCACGGCTCGGCCGAGGCCGGCGGCGACGAGGACGCCGAGGACCTGGTCGTCGAGCAGTTCGCGCTGGTCAAGAAGCTCGCCCGGCGCCCGGCGCCGGTGCTGTTCGCCGCACTGCTGGTGTTCGCCCTGGTCGCCTGCCGCGGCCTGCTCGGCAGCGGCGCGCTGTTCGGCGGCGCCCTGCTGCCCGCGGCCGACGGCGCCGGCGGTCTCTGGTCGATGTACGCGGACGCCTGGCACCCGGTCGGCACCGGCTCCACCGCCGCCGCACCGCCGTACCTCGGCGTCCTCGCGGTGCTCTCCTGGCTGCTGTTCGACCACGCCGACCTGGCGCTCACCCTGATCGTGGTGCTCGCCGTCCCGCTGTCCGCGGTCAGCGCCTACCTGGTGTCCCGGCCGCTGCTGGACTCCAAACTGGTCCGTGCCTGGGCCAGTGCCACCTACGCGCTGCTGCCCGCCGCGACCGGCGCGCTCGCCCAGGGCCGGATCGGCACCGCGGTGCTCGCCGTGCTGCTGCCGCCGCTGGCCCGTGCCGCCGCCATCGCGGCCGGCCTCGGCATCCGCGACGAGAGCGCCGCCCAGGGCGCCCGCCCGGGCTGGCGCCCGGTCTGGATGACCGTCCTGCTGCTCACGCTGGCCACCGCCTTCGTCCCGATAACGTGGGCGCTCGCGCTTCCGCTCTGCCTGGCGATGCTGGTCGTCGCGATCGTGCGCGGCGGCGCCTTCGGCTCCGGCGTCAGCGCGCTGCGGCTGCTCGGCCTGCGTGTCCTGGTGATCCTCGCGGTGCCCGTCGCGGTCCTGGCCCCCTGGTCGCTCCAGGTGCTGTCGCACCCGCGGTGGCTGCTGCTGGAGGCCGGGCTGCCCGGCCTGCACGGCACCGGCGCGAGCGCGGCCGGCCTGCTGCTGGTCAACCCGGGCGGCGCCGGAGTGCCGCCGGTCTGGCTCTCGGCGGGTGTCGTGCTCGCCGCGCTGGCCGCACTGCTGCGCGCCGACCGCCGCCGCGCGGTGCTCGCCGCCTGGGGCGCGGCCGGCGCCGGCCTGATCTTCTCGGTCGCGGTGGCGGGTACCTCCGTCACCCCGGCCTCGGGCGGCCCGGCCGTTCCCGCCTGGGCCGGCCCGGCCACCCTGATCGCCGGGATCGCCCTGCTGGCCGCCGCCGCGATCGGCGCCGACGGTGCCAACACCCGTGTGGCCGGGATCGCCTTCGGCTGGCGCCAGCCGGTGGCCGCCCTGGTGGTGGCCTCGGCCGTGCTGGCCCCGCTGGGCACCGGCCTGTGGTGGGCGCTGACCGGCGCCGGCGGCCCGCTGAAGCGCGGCCAGGCCGACCAGGTCCCCGCGTTCATCGCCGAGGAGGCCGGCACCACCGACCGGGCCCGCACCCTGGTCGTCACCGGGGAGAAGGGCGGCGGCGCGGTCCGCTACACCGTGCTGCGCGGCGCCGGTCTGACGCTCGGTCAGGCCGAGTCCACCGTCGACCCGGCGACCGGCACCCGGAGCGGCCTGGACAAGACGGTCGGCAGCCTGTTGGCCGGCTCCGGCGCCGACCAGGCGAGCGCCCTTTCCGGCTACGGCATCGCCTACGTCCTGGTCCAGCAGCCGGTGGTCGACGCCTTCAAGGACGTCCTGGACACCACCCCCGGTCTGGTCAAGGCCAACCAGGACAACGCCGCCGCGCTCTGGCAGGTCAACGGCGCCGCCGCGGTCCGGGCGGTGATCACCGCCCCGGGGGCCACCCCCGTGATCGTCCCGTCCGGCGCCCGCGACCTGTCCGCCACCGTCCCGGCCGGCCCGGACGGCCGGGTGCTGCGGCTCGCCGAGTCCGCCGCCGCCGAGTGGAAGGCCACCGTGAACGGCACCGCCCTGGAGCCCACCACGGTCGACGGCTGGGCGCAGGGCTTCAAACTCCCGGCCGCCGGCGGCAAGCTGACCGTCACCCGGGAGGCCGGCGCCGCCCACACCGGCTGGATCTGGGCCCAGGTGCTGCTCGGCCTCACCATCCTGGTGCTGGCCCTGCCCGGCCGCCGCAGCCACAAGGACGACGACCTGCCCGAGGAGGTGGTCGCCGCCGCCGCGCTGGCCGCCGCCGCCCAGGCGCAGGCCCCCGCCCCCGGCAGCCGCCGGGCCCGCCGGATGGCCGAGCGCGGCGAGGGCACCGAGGGCGGTGCCGACGAGGGCGGGGTGTACGAGGGCCGGCCGGGCGCGATCCCGGCGCAGCCGGCCGGCGAGCCGGTGACCGGAGCCGTCCGGGCGGCCGCCGCCGTCCAGGACGCCGAGCAGTACACCGACCCGTACCAGACGTACCAGCAGGCCGACCCGTACAGCTACGACCAGTACGCGGCCCAGCCGGTCGCCGCGCCGTACGGCGGCCAGGGCTACGAGGCCCACGGGTACGAGGGCGGCGGGCAGGCCTACCCGCAGCAGGGCTACGAGCAGCCGTACCAGCCCGAGCCGCAGCCGTACGGCTACGAGGCCCACGGGTACGAGGGCGGCGGGCAGGCCTACCCGCAGCAGGGCGAGCCCTACTACGACCCGAACGACCCCAACGGCCCCGGCCGGTACCCGCACCAGCACGGATCGGGGAGCTGACCCGCGATGAAGAAGCCCGCATTCAGGAAGAAGTCCGGCGCCGGCGAGGCCCCCGCCACGCCCGCGAAGCGCCCGTCCGCCGCCCCGTCCGCCGCCCGTCCGGGCCGGTTCGGCGGGGCCGGCGCCGGCGCGGCCAAGACCACCCAGTCCCTGCTCGCCGCGGCCGTGGTGCTCGCCGCGGTGTTCGGGATCGCCGAGCTGCGCCCGCCGGCCGCCCCCGCCGAGGCGGGCGCCGGAACGGCCCCGGCCACCGCGCAGGTGGAGCGGACGGCGGCGGTCTGCCCGCAGCCGCTCCAGGGCCTGACCGGCTCGACCACGCTCACCGCCTACACCCCGCCCGGTACGGGCTCCGCCACCGGCGGGGCCGGCTGGCTCTCCGACGCGGCGGCCCCCGCCGCGCCCGCCGCCCAGCCGACCACCGCCGCCCCGGCGGCGCCCGCCACCCCGGCCCCGACCGGCTCGGGCACCCCGAGCGGGCCGGCCCGGGACAAGAACGCGGCGCCCGCCGACGCCCGGCTGACCCTGGCCAAGCCCGGCACCCCGGCCACCGGCCCGGCCGCCAACGGCGACGCCGCGCCCGGCACCGGGGCCGTCGCCAACGGCGCCCTCGCCCCCGGCTTCACCGTCACCCAGACCACCGCGGTCACCGAACAGCGCGGCCTCGGCCTGTCCGGCCTCACCTGCACCCCGGCCGGGACGAGCTTCTGGTTCGCCGGGGCCAGTACCGCCGCCGACCGGGTCGACTACCTCAGCCTGGTCAACACCGAGTCCTCCGCCGCCGTGGTGGACATCAAGCTGTACGGCGACAAGGGCCTGATCGACAACGACGCCGCCAACGGGCTCACCGTCGCGCCCGGCAGCTCCCAGTCCGTCCTGCTGTCCACCCTCAGCAAGGGCGCGGTCACCGACCTGGCCGTGCACGTGGTGGTGCGCTCCGGCCGGATCGGCGCCGCGCTGCACGCCGCCGACGGCGGCAAGGGCGCCGACTGGGTCCCGGCCTCGGCCGACCCGGCCCCCACCCAGGTGCTGCCCGGCCTGCCCGCCGACACCGCCGCGGCCCGCCTGGTGGTCTGGGCGCCGCCGGAGGACGACGCCGACCTGAAGATCCAGCTGTCCGGCAAGAACGGCTGGTTCAGCCCGGCCGGAAACGAGTCGATCCACGTCAAGGCGGGCATGGTGGCCGCCGTCGACCTCGGCAAGGTCACCCGGGAGGAGGTCGCCGGGCTGCGGCTGTCGCCCAGCGACGACAAGCACCGCACCCCGGTCGTGGCCGGGTTGCGGATCGACCGGGCGGCGGCCAACGGCAAGACCGACGCGGCCTGGCTGACCGGCGGCAACCCGGTCGGCGCCCGCGCCACCGTCGCCGACAACCGGGCCGGCGCCTCCACGCTGTTCCTGACCTCCACCGGCGATGCCGCCACCGTCCGGGTCACCGCCTCGGCCGGCAGCGGCGGCGGCACCCCGGCCACCAAGGAGGTCCAGCTCCCGGCCGGCGGCACGGTGGCCCTCCCGGCGCCCGAGCCCGCCGGGCTGAACGGGGTCTTCGCGCTCACCGTGGAGACCGTGTCCGGCGGTCCGGTGGCCGCCGCCCGGATGCTGTCCCTGCCGGCCAAGGACGTGCCGATGTTCACCATCCAGGCGCTGCGTGACGACCGCAGCACCGTCAAGGTCCCGCGGGCCGACCAGGACCCGGGCGTCGTCCTGCGCTGAGCGGCCGACGGGCGGGCAGTCCGGCGCCCGCCCCGGCCGGTCAGTCCTCGTCGTAGCGCGGGTCGATGGCGTCCGGGGACAGCCCGAGCAGCTCGGCGACCTGCTCGATCAGGATCTCGTGCACCAGTGCCGCCCGGTCCTCCCGGGTCTTCGCCCGGATCTCCACCGGCCGCCGGTACACCACGATCTGGCTCTTGCGTCCCTGCCCGCCCGGCGACACCCGCCCGAGCGGCACGCCGTCCTCGGCGTCGGCGGCGTCCGGCTCGTGCAGCGGCACCTCCTGGACGGCGAACTCGACCTCGATCAACTGCGGCCACCGCCGTTCGAGGCGCTCGACGGACTCGCGCACGTAGTCGTCGAACAGTTCGGAGCGGGTGAGCGAGATCGGCACCTGGGGCGGCGCCAGCGGGCCGCGCAGGCCCCTGCCGTGCCGGTCACGGTGCCGGGGGCGGCGCGCTGGGCCTGTCGATGACTGCGGTGCGGAGCTGTCCATATCACTGCCGAGGGTAGTCCTTGGACGGTCGGAAGTGGACCACTCCGGCGGGGAATCGCACCGGGCGTCGCAGACTCGGCCCCGGCGCCCGGAGGGCGACACGGCACCCCCTCCGGGCAGGCGGTCTTCGCTCCCCGGCGAGGAGTGCGGTACCGTCCACCCTCGTGAGCTCTGTACGTCGTTGTTCGCGGACCGCGTGCGGCCGACCGGCCGTCGCGACGCTGACGTACGTCTACGCGGACTCGACGGCCGTCCTCGGCCCGCTCGCCACCTACGCGGAACCGCACTGCTACGACCTGTGCGCCGAGCACGCCGAGCGCCTCACCGCCCCGCGCGGCTGGGAGGTCGTCCGGCTCGTCGCCGAGGCCGGGCCGCTGCGCCGCAGCAGCGACGACCTGGAGGCCCTCGCCAACGCGGTGCGCGAGGCAGCCCGTCCGCAGACTCCCCGTCAGGGCCGCGGCACCGACGGCGAGTCCACCGAGGGCGGCCGCCGCGGCCACCTCCGGGTGCTGCGCTCTCCCGACAACTGAGGCTCACCCGGCACGGGTCGTTCGTCCGGCCCGGGTACGCTGCCCGTCTACCGTCACCACGCCCGTCGACCGTACGGGTGGTGGTCCGACGGCATCTGATCAGTTCTGAGACCAGGGTGGAGCCGCAGTGCGCGACCTCAAGCAGCTCGTGAAGGCGTACGACGTCCGAGGCGTCGTCCCGGACCAGTGGGACGAGAGCCTGTCCCGGGCCTTCGGTGCCGCGTTCGTGCAGGTCACCGGCGCGTCCGCGATCGTGGTCGGGCACGACATGCGGCCCTCCTCCCCGTCGCTGAGCCTGGCCTTCGCCGAGGGCGCCGCGGCCTACGGCGCCGACGTGGTGCAGATCGGGCTGTGCTCCACCGACCAGCTGTACTACGCCAGCGGCAAGCTCGACCTGCCCGGCGCGATGTTCACCGCCAGCCACAACCCGGCCCAGTACAACGGCATCAAGCTGTGCCGGGCCGGCGCCGCCCCGGTCGGCCAGGACACCGGCCTGGCCGAGATCCGCGAGCTGGTCGAGTCCTGGACCGCCGAGGACGACACCGTCACCGTCCCGGCCCGGGACGTGAAGCCGGGCGAGCTGTCCGCCCAGGAGACCCTGCGCGGCTACGCCGACCACCTGCTCGGCCTGGTCGACCTGACCGCGATCCGCCCGCTCAAGGTCGCGGTCGACGCCGGCAACGGCATGGGCGGCCACACCGTGCCGACCGTCTTCGACGGCCTGCCGATCGAGCTCGTCCCGATGTACTTCGAGCTGGACGGCACCTTCCCGAACCACGAGGCCAACCCGCTCGACCCGAAGAACCTGGTCGACCTCCAGGCCAAGGTCCGCGAGGTCGGCGCCGACGTGGGCCTGGCCTTCGACGGTGACGCCGACCGCTGCTTCGTCGTGGACGAGCGGGGCGAGCCGGTCTCCCCGTCGGCGATCACCGCCCTGGTCGCCGTCCGCGAGATCACCCGCGCCCGGGAGGCCGGCGAGGCCGAGCCGACGGTCATCCACAACCTGATCACCTCCTGGACCGTTCCCGAGGTGGTCCGCGAGCTCGGCGCCAAGCCGGTGCGCACCCGGGTCGGCCACTCCTTCATCAAGCAGGAGATGGCCGAGACCGACGCCGTCTTCGGCGGCGAGCACTCCGCGCACTACTACTTCCGCGACTTCTGGCGCGCCGACACCGGCATGCTGGCCGCGCTGCACGTGCTGGCCGCGCTCGGCGGGCAGCCGGGCACGCTGTCCGCGCTCACCGCCGAGTACGACCGCTACGCCGCCTCCGGCGAGATCAACAGCACCGTGGCCGACCAGGCCGCCAGCACCGCCGCCGTCCGCGCCGCCTACGCCGGCGAGGGCACCTCGGTGGACGAGCTGGACGGCCTGACCGTGGCCGGCCCGGACTGGTGGTTCAACCTGCGCGCCTCCAACACCGAGCCGCTGCTGCGCCTGAACGTCGAGGCCAAGGACCCGGCGAAGATGGCCGAGCTGCGCGACGGCGTGCTCGCCGTCGTCCGCGGCTGAGCCCGTCGGCCGAGCCAAGCGCCTGACCACGGGCCCCGGCGCCCCGGCCGGTAGGGTTTCCTATCGGCCGGGGCACCTCCGTGCCACCCCCGAACTCTGGAGAGCCCCATGAAGCTCGAATCCTTCCTGCTGGAGATCCTGGTCTGCCCGCAGTGCCGGGCCGCGCTCGTCGAGGGCGGCACCGAGGAGCAGCCCGAGCTGGTCTGCACCGGCGCCGACTGCGGTCTCGCCTACCCGGTCCGCGAGGGCATTCCGGTCCTCCTGGTGGACGAGGCCCGCCGCCCGGCCTGATCCTGGGGGCGAGAGCCCCGACCCCGAGGCCTCACCGCTCCACCGCTCCACCGCAAGTCGCGAAAGGTCCTCCCCGCACCCGCGGGGGGTCAGCCGCCCCACCCGACCGCCCGGCGCCCACACGGAGCGCGCGCCCTGGACCGCAGCCGGAGGCTTGCCGCATGCTCGACGACACCCTGCTCGACGACCCGGCCGCCCTCCAGCGCGCCGACCGCGACCGCGCGCTGCTGGCCCTGGCCGGCGCCGGCGCACGGGTCCGCACCGCGCTGCGGCAGGCCGACGCGGCGGGCCTCGACCGGCTGCGCCCGGACGGCCGCCCACGCGCCGTCCTGGTCGCCGGGCACGGCAGCGCGCTGACCGCGGCCGAGATGCTGGCCGCGCTGGCCGGCACCGCGTCCCTGGTCGCCCCGCTGCCGCCGACCGAGGCGGCCGCCCCGCGAGCCGACCGGGCCGGCGCCCGCCCCGCCTTCACCGCCGGCCTGGGCTGGCAGCTGCCCGGCTGGGCCGGCCCGCTGGACCTGCTGGTGATCAGCTCCGCCGACGGTGGCGAGCAGGGCCTGGTCAGCCTCGCCGAGCAGGCGTACGCGCGCGGCTGCGCGATCGTCGTCACCGCCCCGGCCGGCAGCGCCCTGGCCGAGGCCGCGCTCCAGGTGCGGGCGCTGCCGCTGCCCTTCGTGGCCTCGGTGCTGCCCGAGGACCTCACGCCGGTCGCGCCCGCCGAGCCGGACCTGCCGGCCGAGGACCCGGCGGCGCTCTGGTCCCACCTCACCCCGATGCTGGCGCTCGCCCAGAAGATCGGCGTCAGCCAGCTCCCGTACGACGCGCTGCCGGGCGTCGCCGACCTGCTGGACGCCGCCGCCGTGCGCTGCCGCCCGGACGCCGCCGCGTACACCAACCCGGCCAAGGGCCTGGCCGCGCGGCTGGCCGGGACGGTGCCGCTGCTCTGGGCCGAGGGCCCGATCGCCGGGGCGGCCGCCACCCGGTTCGCCGCCCAGCTGGCCGACCGCGCCGGACGCCCGGCCCTGGCCGGGCCGCTGCCGCAGGTGCTCACCGCCCACCGCGGCATGTTCACCGGCCAGTTGGGCGCGGGCGCGGACCCGGACGACTTCTTCCGCGACCGGGTCGAGGAGCCGGACCCGCTGCACCTCCAGGTGCTGCTGCTGCGGCACGCCCCGGGCACGGCGGCGGACGACGGGCGGGACGGCCCGGCCGAGGTGCCGGAGGAGGACGCCGGACCGCGCAGCTTCGGGGTGTCCCGGGCGCACCGGCTGGCCGCCGCGCACGACGTCCGGCTGACCGAGTACGCGAGCGCCCGCCCGGACGCGCTGCACGCGCTGGCCGACCTGGTCGCGCTGACCGACTTCGCCGCCGTCTACCTGGGGCTCGCCGCCGCGCAGTCCTGAGACGGTCGGCCGGGCGGCGCCGTCCGGCCGGTACGGTTGGCGCTCGACGAGGCTGATCGACCGTGAGGAAGCTGTGGCATGAGTACCGAAGGCGGCACCAAGGCTCTGGTGGCGGCGCTGTCCGCGAACCTCGCGATCGCGGCCGCCAAGTTCACCGCCTTCGGCTTCACCGGTTCCTCCTCGATGCTGGCCGAGGGCGTCCACTCGGTGGCCGACTCCGGCAATCAGGTGCTGCTGCTGATCGGCGGCAAGCGGGCGCGCCGGGCGGCGGACGAGGAGCACCCCTTCGGGTACGGCCGCGAGCGCTACGTGTACGGCTTCCTGGTGGCCATCGTGCTGTTCACCGTCGGCGGCCTGTTCGCGATCTACGAGGGCTGGCACAAGGTCAGCCACCCGGAGGCGCTGGACGCCTGGGGCTGGGCGGTCGGCGTGCTGGTCTTCGCCATCGCCATGGAGGGCTGGTCCTTCCTCACCGCGGTGCGGGAGTCGGAGAAGGCGAAGGGCAAGCAGAGCTGGACCCAGTTCATCCGCACCGCCAAGGCGCCGGAACTGCCGGTGGTGCTGCTGGAGGACAGCGGCGCGCTGATCGGCCTGGTGCTCGCGCTGTTCGGCGTCGGCCTCACCGTGATCACCGGGAACGGCGTCTGGGACGGCGTCGGCACCCTGTGCATCGGCGTCCTGCTGGTGGTGATCGCCGTGGTGCTCGCCCTGGAGACCAAGTCGCTGCTGCTCGGCGAGTCCGCCTCCAAGGAGTCGGTGCGCCGGATCCGGGAGGCGCTGGTGGACGGCGAGTCCGTCACCGGCGTGATCCACATGCGCACCCTGCACCTCGGCCCGGAGGAACTGCTGGTCGCCGCCAAGGTCGCCGTCAACGCGGAGGACAGCGCCGCCCGGGTGGCGGAGGCGATCGACGCGGCCGAGGCACGGGTCCGCGCGGTCGTCCCGATCGCTCGGGCGATCTACCTGGAGCCCGACGTCTACAGCGCCGAGAAGGCCGCGGCGGGCGAGGACCCGGCCGCCACGCCCGGCGGCCCCGGCCCGGCCGTCGACCACTGAGGCCCGCCGGGCCTGGGCCCGGGTCGAGCCCCGGTCGGACCGGGGCTCGAAATCGGTCATCCGAGGACGGCCGATGGGGCCGTCGGTGTAGATTCGTCACCAGAGCCAGAACGTCGCTGCTGATGGCGGTCGATCGGCGGTCCGCACCTCCCGGGGTGTGCGCCGGTCGAGGGAGAGAGGTCCTCCGACGGTTTGTGCCGCGCAACGGGAACCGGTCCACCAGGATCCGGTGGCCCCGTCGTGGCCGTGCACCCGTACGGCCTGACGCACGCGACGCACGCCCGGAGCTTTGGCCCCACCCCCATCAGCGAGGAGCAGACGCATGTCGACCGACATCACCGGTGACTTCAAGGTCGCCGACCTTTCCCTGGCGCCGTTCGGCCGCAAGGAGATCCAGCTGGCCGAGCACGAGATGCCCGGTCTGATGGCGATCCGCGCCGAGTACGCCGAGGCGCAGCCCCTGGCCGGCGCCCGGATCACCGGTTCGCTGCACATGACGATCCAGACGGCGGTCCTGATCGAGACCCTGACGGCGCTGGGCGCCGAGGTCCGCTGGTGCTCCTGCAACATCTTCTCCACCCAGGACCACGCGGCCGCCGCGATCGCCGTCGGTCCGGAGGGCACCCCGGAGAACCCGCTGGGCGTGCCGGTCTTCGCCTGGAAGGGCGAGACCCTGGACGAGTACTGGTGGTGCACCGAGCAGGCCCTGACCTGGCCCGGCGGCAAGACCCCGAACATGATCCTGGACGACGGCGGCGACGCCACCCTGCTGATCCACAAGGGCGTCGAGTTCGAGAAGGCCGGCGTCGCGCCGGACCCGTCCACCGCGGACAACGACGAGTTCCGGATCATCCTGGAGCTGCTCAACCGCACCCTCAAGGACACCCCGAACAAGTGGACCGAGGTCGCCGCCACGATCAAGGGCGTGACCGAGGAGACCACCACCGGTGTCCACCGCCTGTACGAGATGCACCGTGACGGCAAGCTGCTGTTCCCGGCCATCAACGTCAACGACTCGGTGACCAAGTCGAAGTTCGACAACAAGTACGGCTGCCGCCACTCGCTGATCGACGGCATCAACCGCGCCACCGACGTCCTGATCGGCGGAAAGGTCGCGGTCGTCTGCGGCTACGGCGACGTCGGCAAGGGCTGCGCGGAGTCGCTGCGCGGCCAGGGCGCCCGCGTCATCGTCACCGAGATCGACCCGATCTGCGCGCTGCAGGCCGCGATGGACGGCTACCAGGTCGCCACCCTGGAGGACGTCGTCTCGATCGCCGACATCTTCATCACCACCACGGGCAACAAGGACATCGTCCTCGCCTCGCACATGGAGAAGATGAAGCACCAGGCGATCGTCGGCAACATCGGCCACTTCGACAACGAGATCGACATCGCGGGCCTGGCGAAGCTGCCCGGCATCGTGAAGACCGAGGTCAAGCCGCAGGTCCACGAGTGGCGCTTCGCGGACGGCCACACGATCATCATGCTGTCCGAGGGCCGTCTGCTGAACCTGGGCAACGCGACCGGTCACCCGTCGTTCGTGATGTCCAACTCCTTCGCGAACCAGACGATCGCGCAGATCGAGCTGTTCACGAAGACCGAGCAGTACCCGATCGGTGTGTACGTGCTGCCGAAGCACCTGGACGAGAAGGTCGCGCGTCTGCACCTCGACGCGCTGGGCGTGAAGCTGACCACGCTGACCCAGGAGCAGGCCGACTACATCGGCGTCCCGGTCGAGGGCCCGTTCAAGTCGGACCAGTACCGCTACTGAGCGGTCCCGCCGTCCGGCCCCGCGCCGACGCACGCCGGTGGCCGGCACTCCCCGCGGGGAGTGCCGGCCG